>CAZPWR010000097.1:0-5117 GCA_964590555.1 uncultured Anaerolineae bacterium
GAGCGGGGGGGGGCGGGGCGGGGCCGGCGTGGGGCCGGGGGCGAAGAGAGGGCGATTCTAGTCTGGGAGGGGGGTCGGCGGAGGGCGACCTCTGGCCAAAGGCCAAAAAAGGCCGATTTTAATCGGCGTGAAAGGTTCGGCCTTCGCCGACTTCTGGGCAAAGAGGCCGATTTTGAAGTATAATTGTTAGACGAGGAGGAAAGATGGAGCTACTGAGGGAAATTTTGGAGGAAATTGAGGGCCTAAGCAAAGAAATCCGTGAGCTCCGAG
The DNA here is from genome assembly GCA_964590555.1 of uncultured Anaerolineae bacterium. Taxonomy (GTDB): domain Bacteria; phylum Chloroflexota; class Anaerolineae; order SpSt-600; family SpSt-600; genus SpSt-600. The sequence goes on from CAZPWR010000097.1 coordinate 271, forward strand.
AGAGGCTGGAGGAAGTGCGGAGCTTCAAGCCTTCAGAATTTAAGAAGAGCTTGACTGGCCTCTCGGAAATCGGCTGGAAGGTTAAAATCTTGGAAGGAACTACCGAGCGTTTGCTGTCGTTAGCTCAAGAGCTCAAGCCCTCATTCCTTTCCCAGCTTCGCTCCCTCTTGAACATCCTCTACCCTGCTCATGAAGCTTCCATCGCTAAGCTCGCAGCAGATGCGCTCCAGAAAACCTTGGGTGCTAAAGCCGTTTGCGCCTTTTTCCCGGAAACAGAGCGGCTAAAATTCAGGCCAGAGCAGTGGCTTGGGGAAGTGGAGCTGGAGGAGGCCTCAGTAGAAGTGGCAAGGGCTTCCAGGGAATCAAGGCCAATCCTGGGTGCAAAGGGTTTGGCAGTGCCCATAAGAAGTTTGAGAGGCCTCAAAGGGTTCCTCTACGTTGAAACCGAAAACCGAGGGCATGAAGAATTGGCCTTCGCCGAAGCAGTGGCTTCCCTTGTCGGAATAGGCATGGAAATTAGGGAGATGGCGGAAGAGTTAGACAGGGCCTTTTACGAGTTGGCCAGGCTCCAAGCAATAAAGGAGCAGGAGGAGTTAGAAAAGGATTACATAAGGGCCCTTTTCAGTCGTTTTGTCTCCCCTCAAATTGTGGAAAAGCTTGCCTCCGACCCCTCAATCTTGAGGTTGGGAGGGGTCAGGCAGGAGATAACCATCCTCTTCGCTGATATCCGAGGGTTCACGGCCTTGAGCGAAAAACTCCCACCGGAAGAGTTAGTGAAAACTTTGAACCAGTACCTTTCCGTAGCTGCCGATGCCATCTTGGAGGAAGAAGGGACGCTGGACAAGTTCCTTGGGGATGCCGTCATGGCCTTTTTCAATGCCCCCTTCCCTCAGGAGGAGCACGTCCTCAAAGGAGCCAGAGCGGCCCTCAAGATAAAGAGCCGGCTGGAGGAGCTTCATTCCCGAAGTGCCCTCCCGCTCAAACTCTACTTCGGCATAGGCTTAAACGTAGGGGAAGCAGTAATCGGTAACATAGGGACATCAATGCAGATGAATTACACTGCCATTGGGGATTGCGTGAACGTGGCCAAGCGTTTGCAGGAGATAGCCAAGCCCGGCCAAATACTCATAAGCTCCGCCGTTTACGAAAGGATAAAGGAGAAGGCTTTTGTTCGCACTTTGCCTCCTACTTCAATCCCCGGCAAATCTTCGCGCGAACACATCTATGAACTTTTGGGCCTTTTGGAGTGAGGGATGATTTTCAAAGCCCGGCCCGAAGATTTTGTGGTGCAGGAAATCCTCAAAATTTCCCCTCAGCCTTTTGGCCCTTACGTCCTATACCAAGTAACCAAAAGGGGCATCTCCACCTTACAAGCCCACGTTCGGCTGGCTTCAACCTTAGGAGTTAAGCCATCGGCCATAGTTTTCCCCGGATTGAAAGATAAGAAGGCCGTGGCGATTCAGTATGCTTCCCTCAAAGGGAGAGGGCCAGAGGAAGTTAAAGGGCCGGGGTTTTCGGCGAAGTTGGCCGGATTCTTCCACCGTCACCTAAGCCCCTCAGACATCCAGGCCAATGAGTTCACCCTCACCGTCAGGCTCATCCCGCAAGGCCTCGGCTCAGCCGTGGAGAAAGCCCTCGCCGAAGTCCAGCGCAGTGGCCTTCCCAATTACTTTGACCGCCAGCGTTTTATTTCCATGGGCCCTGATGGCCAGTTCCCAGGCAAGAGGATACTCTTGCGAGATGCGGAAGGGGCTCTCAAGATGTACCTCACAACCCCTTTCCCTCTGGACCCGCCATCGCATCGGGCATTCAAAGAGAGGGCGCAAACGCTATGAGGCCAGTGGGAATTGCTCCTCAAAGAAGCTCCTTCCCCTTCCAACTACCGCAGTGTCCTCACCTACCTCAAGGACCATCCCACGGGTTTCCGGAAGGCCTTGAACTTGGTAACCCCCAGGGTTTTAACCCTTTTCCTCTCCTCTTACCAGAGCTGGCTATGGAACAAGCTGGCCGGTAAGTTCTTAGGGGAAAAGCTTGAGGGCCAGGGTGTGCCATTTTCATTGCTGGAAATTGCGGGGGAAAAACTGCCTTTTTACGCCTTCCTCCCCGAGAGGTTGAAAGAGGAGCTCGCTGAAATAACCTTGCCTTTCTTCCACCACAGGGCAGCCTTTGAAGGGCCCGAGCTTCTGCGCCTGGCTCAGGAAATCCTGAGGGAAGAAGGACTTGAGCTGCGTGATTTCAAAGCGCGCATCTTAAGTAGAGCCTATGTGAGTCGGGGGGAAAGGAAGCTCCTCCTTTTCCCTTCCCTCTCAGTTTACTCCATCGGAGATGATGAACTACATCCAGGCTTTCTCAAGCTGGAGCTAAAAATGCTCCTTCCGCCTGGGTCTTATGCCACCCTGGTGGTTAAGGCTATAGCCCTTAAAGTGCTGGACTAATAGTAGATTAGGGCATGGATTGGGTATTTGGCGAGCTTTTCCCTGCCTTTAAGGTAAGTGAGGTCAATGAGGAGGGCGATTCCGGCTATCTCTCCGCCGAGCTTCTCTACCAGTTTGGCCGTAGCTTCCAGCGTTCCTCCTGTGGCCAAGACATCGTCAAAGAGGAGGACCTTTTGCCCAGGTTTTATGGCATCTTTATGGATTTCAACCGCATCGGTCCCGTATTCCAGGGCATACTCTTGCCGGACTGTTTCGGCGGGGAGCTTGCCGGGCTTCCTGGCTGGGACGAATCCTGCCCCAAGCTTGTAGGCCAGGGCCCCACCAAAGATGAAACCGCGAGCTTCTACACTCACCACCAGGTCTATCCCCTTGTCCATGAACGGTTCAGCCAAGCGGTCAACTGCTTCCCGGAAGGCTTCGGGAACCTTGAGCAACGTAGTTATGTCCCTGAAGATTACTCCTGGCTTGGGCCAGTCCGGAATATCCCGAATGTACTGGGCAAGGTCCATCTCCCCCCTCCTCAGTAAGGTTTGAAGACAAAACTAATTTTAGCATAAGGAGGGAGAAATTGGCAACTAAATCCTTTAGCAAAGTCTTGCTTTTAGCGTTAATCCTGGCTCTGCTCAAAGGGTGCACTTTGTATAAGCCCTCACCTCCTTCCCCTTCGCCGATCCCTTCACCGACACCTTCCCCATCCCCTACGCCTTATCCCAGCCCGCCAGAGGAAGTGGCCTTAACCATTTGGCTTCCCGATGAGCTTTCCCTTGAAGGGAAGCCCGGTAAAGAGGAGTTAGAGGCGGAAATCAAAGCCTTTGAGCAGGCCCACCCTCAGGTTAAGGTCAAAGTTCACACCAAGAAAACCAAGGGTAAAGGGGGGATACTGCACCTTCTCCTCTCCGCTCGCGAAGTAGCCCCCTCGGTTCTGCCTGACCTTGTGGTATTGGATGCGGTAGAAGCTAAGGGAGTTGAAGAGAGCCTGTTCCAGCCTTTGGACGTAATCCCCGATGGCCTCTTCCCGTTTGCCACAAGCCCAAGGGCTATCCAGCTTGCGGCCGACCTTGACCACCTGGTCTACAATACCGGGGTAGTCACTTCCCCTCCCTCAAGCTTCTGGGAAATTTTGGATAGCGGTAGAGATTTGCTTCTGCTTCCTTCGGGGGAAACGATGGCTATCCAATACCTTGCCTTAGGCGAAGGCTTTGTGGACGAGCAAGGGGCGCTGGCCTTGAGTGAAGAGGCATTGGCGAAGGTTCTAACGCTATGGGATGAAGGGCTGAGGAAGGGGGCTATTTCCCCCCTCTCGCTTGGGGTGAAGGACCAGGAGGAAGTTTGGAAGCTTTACATTTCAGGGAAGGTCGCTATGGCTGGGGCGAGGGCTTCCAACTTTTTAGCCTCAAGGGAGAAGCCCCGCCAGACGGCTTTTGCCCCATTGCCCTCCGCAGCCCCGATAGCTTGGGGGTGGATAGCGGTGGTTATAACCCAAGAGCCGGGCAAGAAAGAAGTAACTGAGGAGCTAATAGAACACCTCATTTCCCCTGAGCGAAACCGGCGCTGGGCCTTGGCTGCGAACCTATTGCCTGTGCACCGAGAGGCTTACATCGGTGGGGAAGACCCTTACCTCCTCTTCCTGGCTGAACTTTTGGAATCGGCCAAGCCTGCCCCTCCCTCTGCGCTGCTCAAAGCCCTGGATGAGGCCCTGCTGAGCGTGCTGGAAGGCAAAGCCACTCCCGAAGAAGCAGCCCGTAGAGCAGTCAGGAGCCTTCGCTAACCCCAGTGGGGAGGTAAAAGAGGGCCAGGGGTGGAGCCCCCTGGCAAGGGGTATGGGGGATGTGCCCCCGCAAGGGAGTTGCGAGGAACCATTAGACAAGACCCCCCATGCCTATTGCGCAATTTCACAACCTGTTTTATCATTTCTACAAGCACAAACTTGAGGAGAAGAAGCTATGGAAGAGATTTTCCCCAAAATCCAGGAGCTTATGCCCGCGGGAACCCGTTGGGCCCTCTTTAACCAGAGAGGGGAGAAAATCCACTCCGAACTTGCCCCCGAAATAGAAGAATTGGCCTCTAAAATGGTTAGAGCTGGAGCAGAGGTCTGGGACATTGGAGATTACCAGGTTAAGGGCCTAGAAGGTGGCAGGAAAATAGTGGCCTTCAAGGTCTCATCCAATTGCATCTTAGTGATGGATAGCTTTGAGAAAGAAGGGGTTCTTCTCCTTGCCGCCAAGCAAGCTCAGAAAATCTGCCCTGAACTTCCCGAAGCCCCTCCGAAAGCGAAAGAGCCTCTCCCGCCCCCAGACGTCCTCTTTGAAATCGCCAGCCAATACCGAAGCCCAGAAGACGCCCCTAAAGACGCTGGACCTTCCCCCAAACCCACGGCGTCGGCACTAAGCCTGGGACAACCACAGGCCCTCG
>CAZPWR010000098.1:0-4879 GCA_964590555.1 uncultured Anaerolineae bacterium
CCAATGGCCAGAGTGTGTCCCGATTTTGTCGGGGCCCGGTGGGCTTAGATTGCAAAGGGCGCTGGAAGCGCCCTCTCCCTCCCAGTAGCCGTTCGGGAACGCGGGTCGCCAGGGCGGAGAGGGGCGCTTTAGCGCCTCATCTTTGCCCGAGCGGAAAGGCCGACTTGAAATTCTAATGCAAATCCGCTAAACTTAAATTAGCCCTTCCTGGTGAAGGGCAATGGCTTGTAAGCATTTTGGTAACGGTGCGGTTTGCGGTATTGCTCTTTTAGCCAGTTAGCCAAACAGTTTGCACGAAGCCTTTTATTGTGCTATACTGGCTACAAACCCCCTGAGGGGGGTTTTTAAATGCCTAAAAACCTTTAGGATAAGGAGGTGGGAAAGTGGCAGTAAGCATGAAAACACTCTTGGAAGCTGGGGTTCATTTTGGTCACAAAAAGCAGCGGTGGAACCCTAAAATGAAGCCATACATCTTTGCCGAACGCAACGGAATTCACATCCTGGATTTACAACAGACCATCGTAGCCTTGGAAAAAGCCTGCGAGGCGGTAAAAGAAACGGCCAGCAAAGGCGGAATAATTCTCTTTGTCGGCACTAAGCGCCAAGCTCAGGAAACCATTGAAGCCGAGGCCAAGCGCTGTGGTATGCCTTATGTAAACATACGCTGGCTGGGAGGAACTCTTACCAACTTCTCCACCATCAAAAAACGGATTGAATACCTGGAAATGATGGAACGCCAAAAAGAGATGGGAGAATTTGACCGTCTACCCAAGAAAGAAGCTCTCAAGAAAGAAAGGGAACTGGAGCGCCTCCGCCGTAAGATCGGAGGCCTGAGAGGCCTAAATAGGTTACCCGATATGCTCTACGTTGTTGATGTAGTCAAAGAAGAGCTGGCCGTGAAAGAAGCTAACCGCCTCGGCATACCAGTTGTAGGTGTAGTGGATACAAACGCTGACCCTGAATTGGTTACTTATTGCATCCCAGCCAACGACGATGCCATAAGATCCATAAAAGTCATAACCTCCGAAATAGCCAGCGCCGTCTTGGAAGGACGCCAGCTCTACGAAACCATCAAGGCTGAGGCCGGCGAAGAAGAGGAAATCGGCCTGGCCGTTGAAGAAGAACTGCCCATTGAACACTACCTTGGGCCTTCTGTCTTGGAGAAAATTAAGGTTATGGACAAAGAAGCCTTGGACCTCTTAGAAGAAGAGAAAGAAGAATGGGAAAAGCCTGAAGAATTTGAGGAAGAAGAAACCGAAGAAGAATAAAGGAGGTGACCAAGTGACCGTAGACCCGAAGCTCATCAAAGAACTCAGGGAAATAACCGGTGCGGGCATTTTGGAATGCAAGAAAGCACTGGAAGAAAGCGGCGGCGACATAGAGAAAGCTAAGCAATACCTTAAAGAGAGAGGGGTAGCAATAGCCGCCAAAAAGATGACCCGCCAAGCACGGGAAGGAATCATTGAAGCCTACATCCACACCGGAAGCAAGGTCGGAGCAATGGTTGAACTAAATTGCGAGACAGACTTTGTGGCCAGGACAGACCTGTTTAGGAACCTGGCCCACGATATAGCAATGCAAGTGGTGGCCTTTAACCCCTTATACATAAAGCCGGAGGACATCCCCCCCGAAGTAATTGAAGCCAAGAAGGCCGAAATACTCTCCGAATACAAAGGCTCAGGCAAGTCCCAAGAAGAATTGGAAAAGATAGTGGAAAAGCGGCTTGAAGAATACTATCGGGAGGTGTGCCTCCTGCGCCAACCTTTCCTCAGAGATGAAAACTCCACGGTGGAAGAGGTCATCACTCAAGCCATTGCTAAGCTTGGGGAAAACGTAGTGGTAAGGAGATTTGTGCGCTTTGAGCTTGGCGAGCCCTTGGAATGAGGTGCCGCTATGGAACTTAAATACCGGAGAATAATGATAAAAATCGGTGGGGAAGCTTTAGCTGGCCCGCAAGGCTTCGGGATTGACCCCCAAAAAGCTATGGAAGTAGCCCGCAAGATTAAAGCTGTAAAGGACCTTGGGACCGAAGTAGCACTTGTTATAGGGGCAGGAAACATCTGGCGTGGCCGCGATGGCATAGAGCACGGCATGGACCAAGCCACGGCCGACCACATGGGCATGCTGGCCACTGTTATGAATGCGCTTGCCCTTCAAGATGCCTTGGAAAAACTCGGCGTAACCACCAGGGTCCAGACAGCAATAGAAATGCGGGCTGTGGCTGAGCCTTACATCCGACTCCGGGCTATCCGTCACTTGGAGAAAGGTAGGGTGGTAATAATGGCCGCTGGAACAGGCCAGCCATACTTCACAACCGATACCGCCGCCGCCCTCAGAGCTATGGAAATCCACGCCGAAGTTTTAATAAAAGCCACAAAAGTTGACGGGGTCTACTCCGATGACCCTAAGATAAACCCAAACGCCGTGCGCTTTGACCGCCTATCCTACATGGAAGCTTTGAAAATGAGAGTGGGAGTGATTGACAGCACCGCTATATCCCTGTGCATGGAACATAACCTCCCAATCTACGTGGTCAACCTTTGGGAGGAGAAGGCCCTGGAAAAAGTTGTAATGGGCGAACCGGTTGGGACCGTAATATGCTGAGGGAGGTGGAACGATGGTAGAAGAAGTCTTTAAAGACGTGCGGTCCCGAATGGAAAAAGCTTTGGAAATCCTGCGGGAGGACCTCAAGGCCCTCAGGACTGGCAGGGCATCCCCTGCCCTTCTGGAGAAGGTCAAGGTTGAATACTATGGGACCCTCGTTCCACTCAATCAACTCGCTTCCATCACTGCTCCGGAGCCGAGGTTGCTGGTAGTAAGGCCATGGGATGCCTCAGCTTTAGGGGCCATAGAAAAAGCCATCCTCAAATCGGACCTCGGCCTCACGCCCATGAACGACGGTAAAGTCATAAGGATAAACATCCCTCGCCTTACCGAGGAAAGGCGCAAAGAGCTGGTCAAGGTTCTCTCCAAGAGGCTTGAGGAAGCCAAAATAGCCGTCCGCAACTGCCGGCGCGATGGCCTGGAGCAGCTGAAAGAGCTCCAAGAGGAGAAGCTAATCTCGGAGGATGAGTTCTTCCGGGCCAAGGAAAAGCTGGACGAGCTGACCGGAGAGATGATTGAGAAGATAGACGAGATAGGGGAAGCCAAGAAGAAGGAGATAATGGAAATTTGAAGGGGAAAATTGAGAACCTGCCAAGGCACATCGGTTTCATAATGGATGGAAACGGGCGTTGGGCCAAGCAAAGGGGCTTGCCCAGGTTAGCAGGCCACAGGGCCGGAGCCGAAAACCTCCGCCGTGTCCTAAGAGCCTGCGGAGAGTGGGGGATAAAGTACGTGACCATTTACGCTTTCTCCACTGAAAACTGGGGAAGGCCAAAGGAGGAAGTTGAAGGCCTCCTCAACCTCCTGGACCAATACATAGACAAGGAACTGCCTGAATTGGTGAAAGAGGGAGTGCAGGTTAGACACATAGGCCGAATGGACGGAGTGCCGGAAAGGCTTCAGGAGAAAATACGCCAAGCAGTGGAAGCTACCAAAGGGAACGATCGCTTGATACTTTGCGTGGCTTTCAACTACGGTGGAAGGGCTGAAATTGTGGATGCGGTTCGCAAGATAATAGCCGAAGGCTACAGGCCGGAAGAAGTTGACGAAAACCTCATCTCCTCCCACCTTTACACCGCCGGCATCCCTGACCCCGACCTCATAATCCGAACAGCCGGAGAGATGAGGCTTTCCAATTTCCTCCTTTGGCAAAGTGCTTACGCTGAGTATTATTCAACCCCTGTTTATTGGCCCGATTTTGACGAGGAAGAGCTTTACAAAGCCCTCTTGGACTTTAGCCGCCGTGAGAGAAGGTTTGGGCTCGTCAAAGAAGGATGAAAGGCCCTCTTTCATGGCTAAATTAGAGCAATCCCAATTCCGAAGCCGCGTGCTGGTTGCGGCCTTGCTTGTCCCCAGCATTATCCTGATAACCTGGATTGGTGGGTGTGTTTTTGCTTTGGTGGTAGGGGCAGCAGCCCTCCTTGCCACCCGGGAATTTTTCCAGCTTATGGAAAAGGGGGGCTTTAAACCCCTCTGGCCTATGGGCCTTGCCCTTACGCTCCTCCTTGTCTTAAATGCTTTTCTGCCCAACCTCCGCCTCCTTTACCCCGCACTCACCGCATGGCTGATCATCACCACCGTTTGGCAACTCTTCCGACGAACCTCATCCCCTGTGGTTGATTGGGCTTTGACTTTGATAGGGGGACTTTACATTGGCTGGTTTATCAGCCATTTCATTTCTCTTCGCTCTCTTCCCCAAGGTTACACCTGGGTTATGCTTACTTTCCTCATAACTTGGGCTGGGGATTCAGGGGCATACTTTGCCGGGCTAAAATGGGGTAAGCGGCCTTTGTGGCCTCGCTTAAGCCCTAAGAAGACTTGGGAAGGGACTATAGGTGGATGGGTGAGCGGGGTAGTAGCGGCAATAATTTTGGGCACCGTCGGCGGAGTGGCTTTACTTCACAGCCTGGCTTTAGGAGTCATTGTCGCCACTATTACACCTTTCGGCGATTTGGCTATCTCAATGGTGAAAAGGCAAGTTGGGGTCAAGGACTCAGGCACACTCTTCCCAGGCCATGGAGGCATGCTGGATAGATTGGATAGTCTCTTGTTCGCAGTGGTAGGAGTTTACTATTACGTCGTTAATGTTATCCTTTGAAGACTATTACCGGAGGCAAGCCCCTGAACCCCCGCGCAAGGGGGTTACAAGGGTTGGGGACACCCCCAGTTTTGCTTAAGCCCGTTGGCTGAGGGTTTGCCCTCCATTACTCACTTGCGGAGGGGATTACAAGGAATTGGGGTGGACGAAAGTTGAAGTTGATCCAAAAGGCGGTGT
>CAZPWR010000099.1:0-3837 GCA_964590555.1 uncultured Anaerolineae bacterium
AAGGAAGGATTTCACGGTTATATCACCCCATATCCTTCCACCGGCAAGGAGTTCTACCCTATCAGCTTGGATGGTGCCCTTGAATGCGCCGGATACCGATACTGCTTTGGCTGTTATATCGGCTACCACTTTGGCTGATTCACCCAATATGACGTTGGCCTGGGTTTTTATAGTCCCTTCGTAGAAGCCATCAATCCTTATGCTGCCTTGGCTTTCCAATTGGCCTTTGAAGCTTGCCCCAGGCCCTATGATGACTTCAATGTAAGCAGGAGAAGGCTTCGCTTCTCGGCCCCTAAAAATTTTCATTTCCCCTCCGTATTCAGGGAAAGGAAAATCATTGGGTCTAAAGGCTTACCGTTCAACCGGATTTCATAGTGGAGGTGTGGGCCATCGGTCTTGCCCGTATCTCCGGAAAGGGCGATGACTTGCCCTTCCTTAACTTCATCCCCTTTCTTGACCAAGAGGTAGGAGTTGTGGGCATAGATGGTTGAATAACCCATCTCATGAGCTATTTCCACCATGAGGCCGTAGCCTGCCTTCCATCCGGCGAAGGTCACTTTGCCCCTCTTTGTAGCTTTTACCGGTGTCCTGTACCACACTCCTATATCAATCCCTGTGTGAAACTCCTTCTTGCCCATGAAGATGCGGGGGCCAAAACCAGAAGTTATTATGGGCTTGACATCCACAGGCCAACGAGTAGGGGCCGCTGCTAAGAGGGCAAGCTCTTGGCGAAGCTCGTCCGGGTTATCCCTCTTTTCGGGTGGTATCCTCAGCAATCGCACCAATAAGGCTTTTTCCAGTTTTTTAAGGTCGGAACTCTGGCGCATAAGTATATCCTGAAGCTCCTGTGCGGTCTCTAATTCCTGAGCCACCATCTTGAGGACGAAGCCACTCCGGTTAGAGGTTTCGTGCTGGCCTACTGGCGTAGGGGTAGGCTTGGGCAGGCCTGTTAGGTCCCGGACTTGTTCTGCGAGCTCGTCTACTTCTTTAACCCAGGCTTTAAGAGATTCCAGTTCCTGGGCTATTTCCTTCACCTCCCCCTGCTGGGAGGAGATAATGAGCCGCAAGATGCGGGCTTTATCCTGGGCAAGTTTTTGCTCCTGCTTCAGAGCAGCTAATTCTTGCAAGTTGCGGTAGTAGCTTAGGGAGAAATAGGCCAAAACTAAAAGGAGTATCAGGCTTGCCAGAACCACTAATTTTAATGGCCAGCGGGGGAGGGAAAGTTGCCTAACGGGCTTTTCGGGCGAAGAAATAATCAAAATTGTTAAGTTATCCGGCTTCCTTCTCTTTCGCAAGGCTTTTCTCCTTGGGCAGGCTTTGAGGTTATATTACACTATAGCCAGGAAATTGTCAAAGCAGTGCGCGGGGCTTTTTTTTCACGCCGATTGAAATCGGCCTTTTTTGGCCTTTGGCCAGAGGTCGGCCTGCGCCGACCTTAATTAAACTGGGGCTGGAGGTGCTGCCCCACTCCCATACCCTCCTGTGAGGGAGGGTAAAAGGGCCAGTAGTTTTCCCCTGCGCCCAGCTTGCGAGTGGGGCCCAAAACCTCGGAAAACCCTCCGCAAACGGGGGTGGGGAAACTTTTTGTGCCGATTGAAATCGGCCTTTTTTGGCCTTTGGCCAGAGGTCGGCCTGCGCCGACCTTAATTAAACTGGGGCTGGAGAGGACGCAGCCCACTCCCGATGATTGGAGATTGATTTACCCCTTTTAGGGCCCGCAGTGACGTTCAGAGCTATAACTGCTTTCTGCCCGAACTAATTTGCTAAGGTTCATCAATCGGCGCGATTAGCAACCTCTTTTGGGTTTAGCCGTTAGTATGGTATACTGAAGTCGTGCTATCCCAGAAAAAGAAGTTGGCCACCTTACAAAGCTCGGCGAGGGCTGGCCTTTGGCCGAGGGCTCCAAGGGGTTGATTTCCATCGTAACTAAAGGCCAGGAGGATGCACTTTTAGGAGGTGTTTATGATGGAGGAAGATATTGCCGAAATCCTCATTGATGAGAAGACCCTTCAGGCCAGGATTCGGGAACTCGGAGAGCAGATTTCCCGCGATTACCAAGGGAAAAGACCAATCCTTGTGGGAGTCCTCAAAGGCGCTTTCATGTTCATGGCCGACTTGATTCGCCACATATCCATTCCTCATGAGATAGATTTCATGGCCACATCCAGCTACGGCCAAGCCACCGAAAGCAGCGGCGTCGTCCGTATCCTCAAAGACTTGGACACTCCAATATCCGGGAGGGATGTGCTCATAGTGGAGGACATAATTGATACCGGCCTGACGCTTGATTACCTCATAAGAATCCTCAAAGCGCGTAATCCCGCCTCTCTCCGCGTCTGCACCTTGCTGGATAAGAGGGAACGCCGTCGTATCCCCATCCCTCTGGACTACGTGGGTTTTGAAGTCCCCAACAAGTTCGTAGTGGGGTACGGTTTAGATTTCGGTGAAATCTACCGAAACCTCCCCTACATAGCGGTCCTCAAGCCCGAAATTTACCGCGGGAATGGCTGAGGGCTCAAATTTGCCAAAAAGGGCATTTGATGTTAAATTTAAGTTAAAGAAACCCCAGGAATGGGGAATGCCCGAAGGAGGGGATAAAATGAAAGGCTTAAAGAACCTGATCATAATCGTGGTTGTTTTAGCTGTTCTGGCAGGCTGCGCTAAGGCCACTCCTACACCCACTCCTCTGCCGCCTACTCCAACGCCTGCCCCAATGCCTACGCCAACTCCAACGCCGGCCCCCGTGGAAAAAACCATAATTATAGGCTTTACCGCCTCTCAGACCGGGAAATACAATGCTGAGTCCAAGGAGCAAATCCAAGGTCTCCAGCTCTGGGCAGAGCATCTCAGTGCCGCCGGGGGCATTAAAATCGGCAATATGGTGGTTAAAGTCCAGTTCAAGTTCTATGACGACGAAAGCACTAAGGAAAGGGTCCAGGAACTCTACACCCGCCTTATCACTGAGGACAAAGTAGACTACCTCATCAGCCCCTACAGCAGCGGTTTGGCTGCGGCTGCTGCCGTCTTGGCCGAACAGTACTCCAAGATAATGATTGTAACCGGTGCTGCCTCCGATGACATCTTCGCCAAAGGCTATAAGTTCGTCTATCAGATTTACACTCCCGCCAGCCGCTACTTGACCGGCGCCATTGACATGCTCGGAAAAGTAGACCCCGCAGCCAAAAAGATCGCCTTCGTCTATGAGAAAGAGAAATTTGCTACCGATGTGGTGAACTTCGCCAAGGAGTACGCCGCTAATAAAGGTTACGAAATTGTCCTATTTGAGGGATATGAAGCCGGGACTACTGACTTTGCGCCCTTCATCAACAAAATAGTAGCAGTAGCTCCGGATGCGATTTTGGGTGGAGGCCACTTCGCCGACGGCAGCACCTTCGCCAAACAGCTCTATGAGAAGAAGGTCCCCGCTAAGCTTATCTCCATCCTGGTAGCTCCTGCCCTTCCTGAATTTGCTGAAATCGGCGAGGCCGCCTTCCAGATTACCGGACCAAGCCAGTGGGAGCCGCAGGCTCAGTACAGCGAGGAAGCTGCCAAGAAGGCCGGCATCCCTTGGTATGGGCCAAGCGTGAAGGAATTCGTAGAAGCCTACAAGAGCAAGTACGGCTATGAGCCAGGCTACCACGCTGCTGGAGGTTATGCTGCTGGCCTCGTTCTCCAGAAAGCCATTGAGGATGCCGGAAGCCTTGAACCTGATAAAGTTAAGGCAGCTTTGGAGAAGATGGATATCCTCACCTTCTACGGCCGCATCAAGTTTGATACGACCCAGTTCTACGGCAAGCAGATAGGACACGAGATGGTTTACCTCCAGTGGCAGAAGGA
>CAZPWR010000100.1:0-1740 GCA_964590555.1 uncultured Anaerolineae bacterium
AGAAGCAGAAGGATTAAGACCAAAAGCAGTATTTTAGCTGCACGGGCCATGGCTGAACCCTCCTTGGGATTTGGCAAAATTTTACCACAACGACCACGTTTGAGCAACTAAAATCGCCGTTTTTACTTGCTTGCGCTTCCCTTTGTGGTATAATCTCCTCAAAAGCCATGCCCATCAAAATCTTACCTCAAGAAGTAATAACACGCATAGCGGCAGGGGAAGTCATTGAGAGGCCAGCTTCGGTGGTGAAGGAGCTGGTGGAGAATTCCATTGATGCTGGGGCTTCGGCCATAAGCATTGAAGTGAGAGATGGCGGGCTTTCCCTCATCCGCGTGGCCGATAACGGCTCAGGCATACCAAGGGAGGATGTCCCCTTGCTCTTGGAAAGGTTCGCTACCAGCAAGATCTCCTCTTCGGAGGACTTGAAGGCCATAAGAACCCTGGGCTTCAGAGGGGAAGCTTTGGCCAGCATTGCCGCTGTGGCCAGGGTAGAAATCCTCACCAGAGCGAAGGGGGAAGAGGTAGGGACGAGGCTCAGGGCTGAAGAGGGCTCAAAGATAATTGAGACAGCTGCCAGCCCCCAAGGGACCCAAGTCACCGTGCGCAATCTCTTCTACAACGTCCCGGCTCGGAGAAAGTTCCTTAAATCCCCCTTCCGCGAAACCGAGCTCATCCGCAATACTGTAATCCGCTATGCCCTCTCCTACCCCAACATCGCTTTTCGCTTTGTGAGCGATGGCAAAGAGCGCCTAATGGCTCCGGCTGCCAGGCCTTTGGAGAGGATAGCCCAAGTCTTGGGCAGGGATGTGGCTTCAGAGATGGTGGGGATAAGCTGGGAGGGAGGGGATATCAAGGTAAAGGGCTTCATAAGCCGTCCTCCGATCGGGAGGAGTGGGCGGGATTGGCAGTTTTTCTTCATAAACGGCAGGCCCGTAAGGGCTGGACTTCTGGCCGTAACTTTGGAAAGGCCTTATTCCGGAAGAATCGCCCCCGGAAGGAGGCCTGTGGCCGTCGTTTGGATTGAGGTTGACCCTAACCTTGTGGATGTGAACGTTCACCCGCGCAAGGCAGAGGTCCGCTTGGCTCAGGAGAGAGCTGTCTACTTTGCCCTGGGGAGGGCTGTGGAGGAAGCCCTTAGCACTTTCCCTCAAAGGGAAGAATACGTTCAAGGAGCCTGGCCTTTTGAAGGAATCCCATACTTTTCAGCTGTGAAGGAAGAGCGTGAGGATTACTCAACTTCCGCTTTTTCCATTCTTGGCCAAGCCGATTATACTTACATTGTAGCTTGGGCACCGGAGGGGCTCATTGTGGTGGACCAGCACGCTGCCCATGAGCAAGTCCTTTTTGAGAGGATTTTGGAAGGGAGGGAACGATACCTCTTGGAATCGCCCATCTACTTGGAACTTCCCCCAGCTGAGGCCGAAATCTTAGAGGAAAACTTGGAAATCCTGGAAGAGCTCGGCTTAGAGCTGGAACCTTTCGGTAAAGGGGCCTTCCTTGCCCGGACAGCTCCTTTCCCTTCCTTCCCCATTCCTCCATCGGAGTTCATGGAGAAGATTGCGGAGGAAATCCGGGGTTCAGGGCGGCTTCCCGAAGAGGAGATGAAGGAGAGGCTGGCCATGCGGATGGCCTGCTTGGCTGCGGTGAAAATGGGCGATATCCTCCCCCCTGAAAAAATGCGCGAAATCTTAACCGAATTTTTCAACTCCTGGTCCCCTTCTACCTGCCCTCATGGTCGGC
>CAZPWR010000101.1:0-15696 GCA_964590555.1 uncultured Anaerolineae bacterium
GTTGGAATCCTTCCGCTGGTTTCAGGAGAAGGGACTGAGGGAGCTTTTTGAGGAAATTTCCCCCATCCAAAGCTACAACAAAGTCCTTGAGCTGCACTTCTTGGATTATGAGTTCGGAAAGCCAAAGTACAGCGTTGAGGAATGCAAACTCAGAGACCTTACTTACGCTGCACCTTTGTGGGTTAAAGTTCGCCTCGTGAACAACGAGACCGGGGAAATTCAGGAGCAACGCATTTTCTTCGGCGATTTCCCCCTCATGACCGAAAGAGGTACTTTTATCATAAACGGCGCAGAAAGGGTCGTGGTTAACCAGCTCCTGCGCTCCCCCGGAGTTTACTTCTCCCTGGAAGAAGATAGAATCTCCGGAAGACAGCTTTGTTACGCTAAGCTCATCCCCAACCGCGGGGCTTGGCTGGAGTTTGAAACCTCTAAGCGCGATGTAATTTCGGTTAAGATTGAGCGCAAACGCAAGCTCCCAGTAACTGTCCTCTTGAGGGCCTTGGGCTACGGAACCGATGAGGAGCTTTTGGCCCTTTACGAACACGTAGATACCATGCCCGAGCACTCCTACATCAGGGCTACAATTGAGGTTGACCCCACTAAGAGCACAGAAGAGGCTCTTGTGGAAATTTACCGCAAAATGCGCCCAGGTGAACCAGCTAACCCTGAAAACGCCAGGAACTACTTGACCTCCCTCTTCTTCAACCCACGCCGCTACGATTTAGGGAAAGTCGGGCGTTACAAGCTTAACCGCCGCCTCGGACTTGATTTCCCTCTGGACCACCGCACCCTCACCAAGGAAGATTTGGTGAAAGTGGTGGAAAAGATGATTTTAATCAACAATGGCTTGGAAAAAGAGGACGATATTGACCACTTGGGCAACAGAAGGGTAAGGACGGTAGGGGAGCTTATCCAAAACCAGATGAGGGTTGGCCTCCTACGCCTGGAAAGAGCCATTAAGGAAAGGATGAGCATAAAAGAGCCTGAGGAGGCAACCCCGCTATCCCTCATAAACATAAGGCCCGTAGTGGCCGCTCTAAGGGAATTCTTCGGAGGAAGCCAGCTATCGCAGTTTATGGACCAAACTAACCCTCTGGCCGAATTGACCCACAAAAGGCGAGTATCAGCTCTGGGCCCAGGAGGCCTTAAGAGAGAAAGAGCTGGCTTTGAAGTCCGCGACGTCCACAACTCTCACTACGGCCGAATATGCCCCATTGAAACACCCGAAGGCCCTAACATCGGCCTTATCGGAAGCCTTGCTACTTACGCCAGAGTCAACGAGTTTGGGTTCCTTGAAACCCCTTACCGCAAGGTAATCAATAAAGTCCCGAACCGCCCGCAAGAGTTGGTCGGTCAAATCCTTCGGGAAAGGATAATTGACCCGGCTACAGGAGAACTGATAGCCGAGGCCGGAACCGAAATTACCCCTGAGCTGGCGGAAAAGATAAGCCGCCTACCCTACACAGAGATAAAGATAAGGCCAGTAGTGACCAACGAAATCGTCTACCTTTCCGCTGACGAGGAAGACCAATACGTTATCGCTCAGGCTGGGGTTCCTTTGGATTCCAAGGGCCGCTTCCTCGTTGACCGAGTAACCGTCCGCCACCAGCAGCAGTTCGCCATCCGGCCAGTGGACCAGGTTGAATACATGGATGTATCGCCGAAGCAAATTGTGAGCGTTTCGGCTTCCTTAATCCCTTTCTTAGAGCACGATGACGCCAACCGTGCCCTCATGGGTTCCAACATGCAGCGCCAAGCAGTCCCCTTGCTCAAACCGGAAGCGCCTCTTGTCTCCACAGGCATGGAATACTACGTGGGCAAAGATTCAGGCCAAGTGGTCCTGGCGGAAGAAGACGGCGAAGTGGTAAGCGTTACTTCTACCCAGATTGTGGTTAAAGGGGAAAACGGCCTCCGCATTTACCCCCTCAAGCGTTACCAGCGCTCCAACCAGGCCACGTGCATAGACCAGAGGCCTATAGTTAGCAAGGGCCAAAAGGTGAAGAAGGGGCAAGTCCTTGCTGATTCCAGCTCTACCCAGAACGGGGAGCTGGCCTTGGGCCAGAACGTGCTTGTGGCTTTCATCTCCTGGGAAGGTGGAAACTACGAGGACGCTGTCCTTGTAAGCGAAGCTCTAGTCCAAGAAGACATTTACACCTCTATCCACATTGAAGAGTACGAAACCGAGGCTGTAGACACCAAGCTCGGCCCAGAGGAAATAACCAGGGATATCCCGAACGTGAGCGAAGAGCTCCTGCGAGACCTTGATGAGAACGGTATAATCCGGATAGGAGCTCAGGTTGGGCCGGGCGACATCTTGGTGGGCAAGATTACTCCAAAGGGTGAAGCTGAGCTTTCCCCTGAGGAGAAGCTCCTAAGGGCCATCTTCGGTGAAAGGGCACGAGACGTAAGGGATACCAGCCTCAGGATGCCTCACGGCGAAAGAGGCGTGGTAATATCCGTGGCTGAATTTTCCCGCGACCAATATAAAGACCTGCCAGCAGGCGTGGAAAAGGCAGTAAAAGTTTACGTGGCTCAACGCCGCAAGCTTACCGAAGGCGATAAAATGGCAGGTCGCCACGGAAACAAAGGGGTAATATCCAAAGTCGTGCCCGTGGAAGACATGCCTTTCCTACCCGATGGCACCCCAATTGAAGTTATCCTTAACCCTCTGGGAGTTCCAGCCCGCATGAACTTGGGGCAAATCCTGGAAACCCACCTGGGCTGGGCTGCTTACCGCCTTGGCTTCAGAGCCGTAACCCCTGTCTTTGAGGGAGCGGATCAGGACGAGGTCTTCGCTGAATTGGCCAGAGCTTGGCTCATAGATAAGGCTTGGGAAGAAGTAACTGAAAGGGCTTGGCAGTGGCTCAAATCCATAAACTACAACCCTCAAGACATTGAAGACGATGAAGAAGCCCGTAGGCTCTACCTTGTAGAGTGGATTGGCGACCGGTACGACCCCGAGAGGCTCATGGGAGACTGGGTTTATGCCCGAAGGAGCGCACTCCGAGAGTGGCTCCGGGAAAAGGGCTATGACCCTGATGCTATCTTGGTCTTTGAGGACGATCCCAGGCCTCTGGAAGCCCGCCAAGAGGCCAACCGCTTGGCCAGGCTCGTCTGCTTGAGGGAATGGATTGGCTCCCTAACCGGTGAGTACCCATCCCTTGAGAACTCCACCGAAGAAGAACTCATGGAAAAAGCCATCAAAGTCAGCAAAGAGACAGGCCAGCCTATCCCTACAACCGGCAAGATGATACTTTACGATGGCAAGACTGGCGAACCATACGACCAGCCAGTAACGGTTGGGGTAATGATGATAATGAAACTCATCCACCTTGTAGAAGACAAAGTCCACGCTCGCTCCACCGGACCTTATTCCTTGGTCACCCAGCAGCCTCTTGGTGGGAAAGCCCAGTTCGGAGGCCAGAGGTTTGGGGAAATGGAAGTATGGGCTTTGGAGGCGTATGGAGCTGCTCATACCCTTCAGGAAATGCTAACGGTTAAATCCGATGACACCGAGGGCCGCCTGAAGACTTACGAAGCCATTGTGAAAGGGGAAAAAATTTCTGAGCCTCAAATGCCCGAATCCTTCAAGGTCTTAGTGAAAGAGCTCCAAGCTTTGGGGCTGGCGGTAGAAGTTTACAACGCCAAGGGCGAAAAATACACCTTCAGCAAAGAAGAGAAGGAAGAAAAACCTGTCCCCCTTGGCTTTGGAAGCTTTGACCTTGCTCGTAAGTTCTTGAGCAAATAAGGAGGTGAATTTATGGATGTCAATGACATTGTAGCTGTCCGGATAAGCTTGGCCTCTCCAGAGCAAATCCGTTCTTGGTCCTACGGAGAGGTCCTCAAGCCCGAAACAATAAACTACCGGACTTTGAGGCCGGAAAGGGATGGCCTCTTCTGCGAACGCATCTTCGGCCCCACCAAGGACTGGGAGTGTGCCTGCGGAAAATACAAAAAGGTCAAATACAAGGGCATAATTTGCGACCGCTGCGGGGTTGAAGTGGCTCCAAGCAAAGTGCGCCGGGAAAGGATGGGCCACATAGAACTTGCAGCCCCGGTCGCTCACATCTGGTACATCCGTGGAATACCAAGCCGCTTGGGTCTCCTCTTGGACATCTCTCCACGCAACCTGGAAAGAGTCATCTACTTTGCCCAATACATCATCACCGAAGTGGATGAAGAAGCACGCTCCAGAGCCTTGAACCGACTGGAAAAGGAGCGTCTGGCGCGCTTGGCCAAGATTGACGCCGAGATTAACGCACAGATTGAGGAAATAGAGAAAAGGCTTAAGGAAGAGCTGGAGAAAATCAATGAAAAAGTCAAAGCCCAGATTCAAGAGCTTGAAGAGCAACTCTACACCATGAGCGACGAAATCACCAATCAAGGGCGTGCTATCCAGGAGAAGTTGGAAGCCATAATGGGCTCTCCTTCCCCCGAAACCGTCCGAATCCCCTGGAGCGATGAGGTCCTCTTGGAAGAAGGAGAAGTTGTTTCCAGGGAGCATCTGACAAGGTTGAGCAAAGCTGCCCAAGAACGCTTATCCCTTTTGGAAGAGGGTATAAAGCGGCGCCAGGAAGAAATAAAACTCCAGGCTGAAGCCGAAAAAGAACTCCTCATCCACAAGGCCGAGGAAGAAAAAGGAGCCGTGAAAGCTTCCTATGAGGACCTCATCTTTGAAATCATGGAGAAATACGACCAGGAAATGGCCGAACTCCGAAGCCTCCAAGTGACCCAGGTTCTGAGTGAGGCACGGTACCAGGAGCTCAAGGAAAAATGGGGGACGGTGTTCAAAGCGGGCATGGGAGCGGAGGCCCTCTACGAAATCCTGAAGGGCCTGGACCTGGAAAAATTGGCCCAGGAACTGCGGCATGAAGTCAACACCACCCGCTCGGCCCAGAGGCGGAAGAAAGCCATAAGGCGCCTCCAAATCGTAGAAGCCTTGCGCAAAAGCGGCAACCGCCCCGAGTGGATGATACTCACCGTGCTTCCAGTCCTCCCACCAGAACTTAGACCTATGGTGCCTCTGGACGGTGGACGGTTCGCCACCAGCGATTTGAACGATCTTTACCGGAGGGTTATAAACCGCAACAATCGCCTCAAGAAGCTTAAGGAGCTCGGCGCACCCGAAATCATAATCCGCAATGAGAAGAGGATGCTCCAAGAGGCAGTTGACGCCCTCTTAGACAGCGGCCGCCAGACCAGGGGCCTTGTGGGGGCTGGAAAGAGAGGCCTCAGGAGCCTATCTGATATCCTCAGGGGCAAACAGGGACGCTTCCGCCGCAACCTCCTCGGAAAGCGCGTGGACTACTCTGGCCGTTCAGTTATTGTGGTAGGGCCTGAGCTCAAACTCTACCAATGTGGCTTGCCCAGAGACATGGCCCTTGAACTGTTCAAACCGTTCGTTATCCGTAAACTCATGGAAGAAAACCATGCCCACTCCATGAAGAGCGCCAAGAGGATGGTAGAACGGCGCGATCCTGTCGTTTGGGATGTCTTGGAGAGCGTAGTCAAAGAAAGGCCTGTGCTCCTGAACCGAGCTCCTACCCTCCACCGCTTAGGAATCCAGGCCTTTGAAGTAGTCCTGGTGGACGGTCAAGCCATCCGAATTCACCCATTGGTCTGCCCCGCCTTCAACGCCGACTTTGACGGAGACCAGATGGCCGTCCACGTTCCTCTCTCTGACGAGGCGGTTAGAGAAGCGCGCGAGCTCATGCTCTCTTCCATCAACCTTCTGAAGCCTGCCAGCGGTGAACCAATCGTCGGCCCAACTAAGGACATGGTCCTTGGCTGCTACTACCTCACCTTAATGGAAGAAGGCGCTAAGGGCGAAGGTAAAATTTTCTCCGACTTTGACGAAGTAATCTTAGCTTACGAGACAGGAGTTGTAGACCTGCACGCTAAAATCAAGGTCCTGGCCAAGCCTTCCCCCGACCAGCCACCGCAGCTTATAGAAACGACCCCTGGCCGAGTAATCTTCAACATGACTCTCCCCGAAGAACTTCGCTTCCAGAACAGGGTTGTGGACAAGAAGGTCCTCAGCGACCTGGTAGCGGAATGCTACAGGAAACTGGGGATGGAGGTCACGGCTGAAGTAGTGGACGCTTTGAAGGACCTGGGCTTCAAATACGCCACCCGCAGTGGCATAACCTTGGCCATGAGCGACATAAAAATCCCCAAGGAGAAGGAGGAAATCATAAGGAGGGCGGAAGCCCAGGTAGAGGAAATAAACCGCCAATACAGGCGTGGCGTAATCACTGAAGAAGAGCAGTACATGAAGAGCGTTGAGCTGTGGACCAGGGCCACGGACGAGGTAACCCAGGCAGTAGCTAAGGAGCTCAACCCCTACGAAAGCGTGGGGGCAATGGCCATATCGGGAGCTACGAAAGGAGGTATTCAAACCATACGCCAGCTGGCGGGGATGCGAGGCCTCATGGCTGACCCCTCCGGACGCATAATCCCTCTTCCCATACGGTCCAACTTCTGGGAAGGCCTTACTACCCTTGAATACTTCCTCTCCACTCACGGTGCTCGCAAGGGCCTGGCCGACACCGCCCTCCGCACAGCTGACGCCGGTTACCTTACCCGCCGCTTGGTTGACGTAGCCCAGGAGGTAATCGTTAGGGAGTACGATTGCGGCACCTTAGAAGGCATATGGATTGACCAGGAATCCTCCCGGCGGATGAGCCAGAGCTTTGCCGAAAGGGTGATAGGTAGGGTCGCCGCAGCCGACATCATTGACCCCACAACCGGCAAAGTCATAGTGAAACGGAATCAGGAGATAGACGAGGAAGCCTTTGAGAAGATAAAGAAGGCCAACATAGACAAGGTCTTCGTCCGCAGCCCGCTGAAGTGTGAGACCCGCTACGGCGTTTGCGTTCTCTGCTATGGGCGTGATTTAGGCCGAGGCGGGCTTATAAAAGTGGGCGAAGCTGTGGGCATAATCGCTGCTCAATCCATCGGTGAGCCTGGCACTCAGCTTACCCTGAGGACCTTCCACACAGGTGGTATCGCCGTGGAGGACATAACCCAGGGCCTTCCGAGGGTGGAAGAGCTATTTGAAGCTCGCACCCCGAAAGGTGAAGCCATAATCTCTGACATCTCTGGAGTTGTGGACGTGTACTGGGAAGGCCCTATCCGCAAGGTTAAAGTAACAAGCTCCCAGGTCGTCACCGATGAATACTTCATCCCCGCAGGAAGCGAAATACTGGTGAAAGACGGCGAAATCTTAGAAGAAGGGGCTGTAATAGCCTCTACCCCCGATAACGGAACAATAAGAGCCAGGATACCTGGGCAGATTTTCCTTGAAAACAACGGCGATGGCACTTACAAAGCCACCATCCGCCAGGAATACAAAGAAGAAAGGGTTTACGAGATACCGCCGGTGGCCAGGCTCAGGGTAGAAAAGGGAGATTACATTAAGGCTGGAGACCAGATAACGGAAGGGGCGAAGAACCCCAAGGAAATCATGCGCATCCTGGGCAGGGAAGCCGCTCAGCTTTACCTCTTGGAAGAAATCCAGAAAGTATACCGCTCTCAGGGCGTTAACATCCACGACAAACACATTGAAATCATCATCCGCCAGATGACAAACAAAGTCCGGGTCAGGTCGCCAGGCGATACCGATTACCTCCCTGGGCAATTGGTAGACCGCTTTGAATTTGAGGAAACAAACAGCCGGATAATAGCTGAGGGTAAACGGCCAGCAGTGGCTGTCCCTGTCCTTCTGGGGATAACCAAAGCTGCCCTGGCTACCGATAGCGTCTTCGCTGCTGCTTCCTTCCAGGAAACCACCAAAGTCCTAACCGATGCTGCACTGCGCGGGGCCATTGACGAGTTGCGCGGATTGAAAGAAAACGTTATAATAGGACGCCTCATCCCCGCTGGGACAGGCTTTGAACGTTACCAGCGCTTAAGGGAAATGGCTTTAGCCCAAAAGAAACCACTGTAAGGAGGTTAAAATTGCCGACGATAAATCAATTGGTCCGTAAAGGCAGGAAAAAAGTTAAGAGCAAGTCCAAAGCCCCGGCCTTGCTCTACTCCTACAACGCTCTCAAAAACGAGCTTAAGAAGATGCCAAAAGGCAACCCTCAGAAACGAGGCGTTTGCATTCAGGTCAGGACTATGACTCCGAAGAAGCCCAACTCCGCCCTGCGCAAGATCGCAAGGGTTCGCCTTACCAACGGAATTGAAGTAACAGCCTACATCCCTGGCGAAGGCCACAACCTCCAGGAGCACTCTATAGTCTTGGTAAGGGGCGGACGTGTGAAGGACTTGCCTGGAATCCGCTACCACATAGTAAGGGGTGCCCTGGATGCGGCCGGGGTGGAAGGCAGACGCCAAGGGCGGTCCAAATACGGGGCCAAAATGCCCAAGAAAAGCTCTGAGAAATAAAGCAAGGAGGCAAAAATGCCAAGACGCGGAAGCCCTCCGAAAAGGGAAATACCGCCTGACATAAAATACAACAGCGTTCTGGTGGCCAAGCTCATAAACAAGGTCATGATGAACGGCAAAAAGAGCCTCGCCGAATGGATAGTCTATACCGCTTTTGACATCATCCGTGAGAGGACTGGGCGCAATCCGGTGGAAGTATTTGAGCAGGCCGTCCAGAACGCAGCCCCAGTTTTGGAAGTAAGGCCGCGAAGGGTTGGCGGCGCCACCTACCAGGTGCCGATTGAAGTGCCGGAGCACAGGCGTATATCTTTGGCCCTGAGGTGGCTTGTGAACTTCGCACGGGAAAGGAGCGGAAAATCCATGGCCGAAAAGCTCGCCGCCGAAATCATAGATGCGGCCAACAACACCGGGGCTACTATAAAGAAGAAGGAAGACACACACAAAATGGCGGAGGCTAACAGAGCTTTCGCCTTCTTCCGATGGTAAAAATGAGCGGGGAGTATCCCTTAGAAAGAATACGCAATATCGGGTTCATAGCCCATATAGATGCCGGCAAGACCACCACCACCGAGCGCATCCTGTTCTATACAGGACGAACTCACAGGATGGGCGAGGTGGATGAGGGCACGGCCGTTACTGATTGGATGCCTCAGGAGAAGGAGAGAGGCATCTCCATAACGGCCGCAGCGGTAACTTGCTACTGGCGCAATCACCAAATTAACATTGTGGATACTCCCGGCCATATAGATTTTACCGCTGAAGTCCAGCGAAGCCTGCGGATATTGGATGGAGGCATAGTAATCTTTGATGCTGTAAACGGAGTTGAACCGCAATCGGAAACAGTTTGGCGCCAGGCCGACCTTTACAAGGTCCCGCGCATATGCTTCGTGAACAAGATGGACCGGGTCGGCGCTAACTTCTGGCGGGTAATTGAGATGATAAAAGAACGCCTGAAGGCCAACCCCGTTGCCATCCAAATGCCTTTGGGCGCCGAAGATACCTTTACAGGGGTCATAGACCTCATAGAACCCAGAGCCATAATCTATAAGGACGAGCTGGGCACAAGCCCGGAAATTGCCCCAATCCCCGAAAGCTTGGCCGAAGAAGCTATGGCCCACCGGGATAAGCTCTTGGAAAAAATCGCCGAAACTGACGACGAGCTCATGGTGAAATACCTTGAAGGGGAAGAAATCACCCCACAAGAGCTTAAGAGGGCCCTTAGGAAGGCTGTAATTTCCGGCAAACTTGTGCCCGTCCTGTGTGGGGCTGCCCTGAGGAACAAAGGGATTCAGCCCCTTTTGGATGCAATCGTGGATTACCTTCCGTCCCCTCTGGATCTGCCGCCAATACGGGGAATCAATCCTGAAACAGGGACGGAAGAGAAGCGCTATCCAAAGTTGGATGAACCACTCACGGCTCTGGTGTTCAAAGTCCATTCCGACCCTTACGTTGGCCGCCTCGTTTACTTGAGGGTCTACTCCGGGGTTCTTAGGAGCAACCGCCGGGTGCTTAATGCTACCCGGTCGCGCAAGGAAAGAGTTGATCGGCTCCTGAGGATGCACGCTAACAAGCGGGAGGATATCACTGAACTAAGGGCCGGCGATATAGGAGCTGCTCTGGGGCTTAAGCAAACTTTTACCGGTGAAACCATCTGCAGCGAAGAAAGCCCCATTGTCCTTGAGCCTATCAGCTTTCCGGAGCCTGTAGTTTCGGTAGCCATAGAACCCAAGACCCAGGCCGACCAGGAGCGCATGGCCGAGGCTCTCCAACGCTTAGCCGAAGAGGACCCAACTTTCAGGGTGAAGGTGGATGAGCAGACTGGCCAAACGATAATTTCAGGCATGGGGGAACTGCATCTGGAAATCCTGGTGGATAGGCTTTCCAGGGAATTCAAAGTGCAAGCCAACGTTGGTAAGCCGCAGGTGGCCTATAAGGAAACGATAACTAAGCCTGTCCGGGCGGAAGGCTTATTCGTTCGCCAAATCGGAGCCCGCAACCACTACGGGCACGTCTGGCTTGAGATTGAGCCTCTGCCCAGGGGTCAGGGCAACAAGTTTGAAAGCAAAGTAAGCGAGGATAAAATACCGGCACACTTCATCCCAGCAATTGAAGAAGCAGTCCGAGAGGCTCTTGAGGCGGGAATTTTGGCCGGTTATCCGCTTACGGATGTTAAAGTAAGCTTGGTAGACGGCTCCTTCCACCCTGAAGATTCTTCCGAAATGGCTTTCAAAGTGGCAACATCTACAGCGATGGAAAAAGGCCTCCGCCAGGCCGAACCCGTCCTCATGGAACCCTACATGAAACTGGAAGTAGTAGTGCCTGAAGAATTCATCGGCGATGTGCTTGGGGACCTCGCCTCTCGGCGAGCTGACATCCAGGGGATGGAACTAAGGCCTGGAGGGATTCAAGCAGTGCGGGCTATGGTCCCTCTTTCCGAAATGTTCGGTTATGCTACCGACCTGCGCTCTATGACCCAAGGGCGTGGCACCTTCACAATGGAGTTTGACCACTACGAAATAATACCCGGGGAAATCGTGGAAAAGATTCTCTACCGATGACGGGGGCCTTGGTTGGCTTGCCAAGAGGGCAAAATTTGCAAAAACTCGCAATCTGCTTATAATAAGCTTTTGTTTGCGCTCCCTTACAAGTGCCCAAGCTAAGAGTTTAAGGAGGTGAGGCCTCAATGGCCAAGCAAAGGATAAGGATACGCCTTAAGGCTTATGACCATAGAGTCTTGGATGAATCGGCAAGGCAAATAGTAGAAGCTGCGGAGCGGACAGGGGCAAGGGTCATCGGTCCAGTGCCTTTGCCCACCAAAATTGAGCGCTTCTCCGTAATCCGCTCCCCTTTCATTGATAAGCGCTCTATGGAGCAGTTTGAAATAAGAACTCATAAGCGCCTCATTGAGGTTTTGGACCCTACCTCTAAGACTATTGATACTTTGATGAGGCTTAACCTTCCTGCCGGCGTTGACATAGAGATAAAGCTTTAAACCCAAATGGTGGAGTGCCAAAGATGAAAGGGATTATTGGCAAAAAGCTTGGTATGACTCGCATTTTTACCGAATCGGGCGAGGTGGTGCCTGTAACCGTGATTCAGGCTGGGCCTTGTTTTGTAACCCAGGTCAAAACCGAGGAAAAGGACGGTTACAAAGCCATCCAATTGGGTTTTGAGGAAGTAAAACCCAAAAGCCTAACCCGGCCTGAACTCATGAGATTGAAGAAAAACCACCTTCCCCCCTTGCGTTACCTTAAAGAGATAAGGGTGGACAACCCTGAGGACTATCAGGTTGGGCAGAAGATAACAGTGAGCATCTTTGAAGTAGGGGAAAAGGTGGATGTGACCGGGTGGACTAAAGGCCGCGGATTTGCAGGCGTGGTTAAGCGTTGGGGGTTTGGCGGTGGGCCTAAGACCCATGGCCAGTCCGACCGAACCAGAGCCCCCGGTTCAATCGGCGCTGGCACTGACCCCGGTCGGGTAATCAAGGGGTTGCGGATGGCGGGAAGGATGGGCAACGAAAGGAGGACGGTTCAGAACCTGGAAGTAGTGTTTGTGGACCCCCAGCGCAACCTCTTGGCGGTCAAAGGGGCAGTCCCTGGCGCCAGAAACAGCCTGGTTATAGTAAAACAGGCCAGGAAGACGGAAGAAAAGAGGAAGAAATATGGTTAAACAGCGGGAGGAGCTTATGCCACAGGTTCCCGTTTACAACATGGAAGGCCAGGTTGTAGGGGAGATTAACTTAAGAGATGACATATTTGGGATAGAGCCTCACGTAGCAGTTATGCATCAAGCCCTGGTGAGGCAGCTGGCCAATGCTCGCCTCGGCACCCACAGCACTAAGACCAGGGGTGAGGTGCGCGGAGGCGGCCGAAAGCCCTGGCCTCAAAAGCATACCGGAAGGGCCCGCCAGGGCTCCATAAGGGCCCCCCAGTGGGTTGGGGGTGGAGTTGTCTTTGGGCCTAAGCCGAGGAGCTACTACCAGAAGATGCCCAAGAAGATGCGCCACTTGGCCTACAAATCGGCGCTTTCGGTCAAAGCCAAACAGGACCAAATCGTAGTCTTGGATGAGCTTAAGTTTGATGCACCCAAAACCAAGGCAATGCAGGAACTTTTGGATAAACTGCCTGTTAACGGCAGCGTGCTCATCCTGCTGCCTTCCAAGGATGAGAACGTCCAAAAATCGGCCAATAACCTCCCCAATGTGAAAACAATCCTGGCCAATTACTTGAACGTAAAAGACCTTCTCGGTTACGATTACCTGGTGATGCCCAAGAAATCGGTGGAAATCATTGAGTCCATCCTGGGCAAGGGATAGGAGGTCAAGCATGCACCTTTATGAGATTATTCGCAGGCCCATTGATACCGAGAAG
Source organism: uncultured Anaerolineae bacterium (assembly GCA_964590555.1). GTDB lineage: Bacteria > Chloroflexota > Anaerolineae > SpSt-600 > SpSt-600 > SpSt-600. Next base: position 12,762 of record CAZPWR010000101.1, read on the forward strand.
ACAAGGGCATTGGCTGAGCTTGGGCAGTATGTCTTTGAGGTGGACCCCAGGGCCAATAAGATTCAAATTAAGCAGGCGGTAGAGAAAATTTACAACGTGAAGGTGGAAGAGGTGCGGATTGTTAAGATACCTGCCAAGAGGGCCCGTCGGGGTTACCGCATGGTCGTGAGGAAACCGCCCAAGAAAAAGGCGATTGTAAAGCTTGCTCCTGGTGAGAAAATCCAGATCTTTGAAGGAGTATAGCCATGGGGATAAGGGTGTATAAGCCTACCTCCCCTGGAAGAAGGGGAATGAGCGTTTCCACCTTTGAGGAGATAACGAAGGAAGAGCCTGAGAAGTCCTTGGTGGTGCCATTGAAGAAGCATTCGGGTAGGAACCACCAGGGCAGAATAACTGTCCGTCACAGGGGAGGGGGGCATAAGAGGCTTTACCGCATAATTGATTTCAAGCGGGATAAAATCGGGATTCCGGGCAAAGTCATAGCCATTGAGTATGACCCAAACCGCTCGGCTCGGATTGCCCTCATTCAATACGCCGATGGGGAAAAGCGCTACATAATTGCTCCCCTCGGCCTTAAAGTTGGCGATACGGTCATGTCGGGGCCTGATGCGGAGATAAAGGTTGGCAATGCCCTCCCTCTGGCTAACATCCCGGTTGGAACCTTCATCCACAACATTGAGCTTTATCCTGGCCGTGGGGGGCAATTAGTGAGAGCGGCTGGGACGGCAGCCCAAATTTTAGCCAAAGAAGGGGATTATGCCCAAGTTAAGCTTCCTTCCGGCGAGATAAGGCTTATCAATTTAAAGTGCATGGCTACCATAGGGCAGGTTGGCAATGTGGACCACGCCAACATAAGGCTGGGCAAGGCTGGGAGGAAGCGCTGGCTTGGGTGGCGCCCCACTGTGCGGGGTTCAGCCATGAGCCCAAGGGACCACCCCCACGGTGGTGGGGAGGGGCGAGCGCCTATCGGTCTACCTCACCCCAAGACCCCGTGGGGCAAGTGTGCCTTGGGTAAAAAGACCCGCCGGAATAAGCTTACGGATAAGTTCATAATCAAGCGGCGGAAGTAGAGGAGGTGTTGATATGGGCCGTTCCCTCAAGAAAGGGCCTTTTGTGGACCCTAAGCTCCTTAAGAGAATTGAGGAGATGAATCGGACTGGGGAAAAGAGGGTTATAAAGACATGGTCCAGGGCTTCGGTAATAGTCCCTCAGATGGTTGGCCACACTATCGCCGTACACGATGGCCGTCGCCATGTCCCTATTTACATAACCGAGCAGATGGTTGGCCACCGGCTGGGGGAATTCGCCCCTACTCGGACTTTCAGAGGTCATACCGTTAAGGAAAAGAAGACCCAGGTTAAGAAGAAATGAGGAGAGTGAGAAATGGAAGGCTTTGAAGTAAGAGCGGTGACCCGTTACGTAAGGATATCTCCGCAGAAAGTGCGGAGGATTTTGGGGCAGCTCAAGGGCAAGCAAGTTGATGAGGCTTTGGCCCTTTTGGAGTTCATGCCTCAAAAGGCGGCCAGAATCGTCTCCAAGACCATCAAATCGGCAGTAGCTAATGCTGTTGAGAACTTCGGCCTTTCCAGAGAGGACTTATACATTGCCAAAATAACCGCCGATCAGGGGCCAACTCGCCTCTGGAGGCGCTTTGCGGCCAGAGGGCGAGTCCGCCCTATCCGCAGGCGCTATTCCCATATAACCGTTGTAGTTGCCGAAAGAACGCCTTAAAGGAGGGGAAGCTTGGGCCGGAAAGTTCACCCTATCGGATTCAGGCTTGGCTACAACAAAGAGTGGTTTTCGGTCTGGTACGCTGAAGGGAAGCAATACACTGAGTTCCTCCATCAGGACCTCCAAATTCGCCAGCTTATAGATAAAGAGCTGGCTGATGCTGAGGTTTCCAGGGTTAAGATTGAGCGCTTCCCCAAGCAGATAAACATAACCATCCACACTGCAAGACCAGGATTGGTAATAGGAAGGAAGGGCGCGGAGATAAACCGGCTTCGCCAAAAGCTGGAGGAACTTACGGGGCAAAGGGTTAGTTTGAAGGTTGAGGAAGTGAAGAAGCCGGAGTTAGACGCCGTCCTTGTTGCCAAGAGCATTGCCAGGCAGATAGAGAAGCGAGTTTCTTACCGCCGAGCTATGAAGCAAGCGGTGGCCAGAGCTATGAAGGCTGGCGCTAAAGGCATAATGATTCAATGCAAAGGGAGACTGGCCGGAGCAGAGATGGCCCGCAAGGAAGGGATAAAAGAGGGCCGGGTACCACGCAATACCCTTAAAGCCGACATAGATTACGCTTTGGCCGAAGCCCTCACGATTCTGGGCAAAATAGGGGTTAAGGTTTGGATATACAAGGGCGACCTTTTGCCTAAGAAGCCTGAATTTGAGGCTTTCCTCGTAACGGAAGAAGCCACTGCTTCGGAATGATTAGGGAGGGTAAGAGACCATGTTGATGCCTAAGAGAGTAAAGTATCGCAAGCAGCAGAGGGGGCGTTTGAAGGGCAAGGCCTCAAGGGGCAACACTTTGGAATTTGGGGACTACGGCCTCCAAGCCCTTGAGCCCTGCTGGCTTACTGCCCGCCAGATAGAGGCTGCCCGCCGGGCTATAGTGCGCTTCGTCCGGAAAACCGGCAAACTTTGGATCCGGGTCTTCCCCGATAAGCCCATAACCCGTAAGCCTGCTGAGACCCGGATGGGCGGTGGTAAGGGGAACGTGGATCAATGGGTAGCAGTCGTCAAACCCGGCCGGATTATATTTGAGCTGGCCGGAGTAAAAGAAGAAGACGCTGAGGAGGCCTTCCGGCTTGCTGCCCATAAGCTGCCCATTAAAACCCAAATAGTTAAGCGAGCTGAACTGGTTAAGGAGGTTTAGGTTATGAGGCCTCAAGATATAAGGGAAATGAGCGATGAAGAAATCAAGGCTAAAATTGAAGAG
>CAZPWR010000102.1:0-11770 GCA_964590555.1 uncultured Anaerolineae bacterium
TCAGCTTCTTTTGGCCTGTGGCCAGTGGTTGACTTTTGCCGACCGGATTTTGCGTCAGCGCAGGCCGATGCCTGGCGCGTAAGCGCCAAAAAGGGCCGATTTTAATCGGTGCAAGGAAGGAGGTAGGCAATGCATCGGGACAAAGTTGCTATTTACGTCCATTTGGTTTGGGCAACGTGGGACCGGCTTCCTCTTATCACCCCAGCCATAGAACGAACATTGCATCGGGTGATTGCCAATGAGGCCCAGAAAATGGGGTGCACACTCCTGGCCCTGAACAGCGTGCCCGACCACGTGCACATTTTGGTCCAGATGCCCAGCACGATTACAGTGGCCAAATTAGTCAAACAACTTAAAGGCGTTTCCTCCTACTTTATAAACGAAGTCCTGAAACCAGAGTCGTCCTTCAAATGGCAGGGCCTCTACGGCGCTTTCAGTGTCAGCCGCTGGGACGTGGACCAGATTGTGGCCTACATCCAGCGGCAGAAGGAGCACCACCAAGTCGGCACCTTAATTGCGGAACTGGAATCTGTTTCCGAAGAGATTGAGCCCAAGCAACATGTTAACTGAGAAGGGTGTCGGCGCAGGCCGACGCTTGGCGCATAAGCGCCAAAAAAGGCTGATTTTAATCAGTGCAAGGAAGGAAGGAGGGAGGTAAAATGCAGTTCCAAACCCATGAAGCAGCTACCCACAAAGCGATGATCGCCAGGAGCTTGACGCGGAGAACCTTCCTGGCCCGGATTCTGGCCTTGGCCGGGGTGGGCGCGCTGGCTCCCGTCTTAGCGGCCTGTCGGGCCATCCCCGAGGCCGGCACCCCTGCAACAGGAGCCACCCCCACTGCAACCCCCTCCCCGACGGCTCCAAAGCCTACTCCGTCCCTCACCCCATCCCCAACCCCGGCTCAAGCTCCTGCACGGGTGGCATTGGTGCGGACCTCAGACCGGGCGGAGGGCGTCCGCCGTGCCTTGGCCCTGCTGGGAATGCCCCCGGTGGAAGGCAAGACCGTCCTCCTCAAGCCCAACTTCAACAGCGCTGACCCCGCCCCTGGCTCCACCCACAATGACGTGCTATGCACCTTGGTGGAGGCACTTTGGGAAGGTGGTGCCCGGTCCATCACTGTCGCTGACCGCAGCGGCATGGGAGATACCCGCCAAGTGATGCAGCAGAAAGGCATCTTCGCCCTGGCCGCTGAACTGGGGTTTGAGGCCCTCGTCCTGGACGAACTGGGGCCAGAGGACTGGGTGCCCATCCAGCCTCCGGATAGCCACTGGTCGCGCGGCTTCCTCTTCGCCCGCCCCATCCTGGAGGCCGATGTCATAGTCCAAACCTGTTGTTTAAAAACCCACCGCTACGGCGGCCACTTCACCCTCTCCCTTAAAAATTCCGTGGGCATGGTGGCCAAATACGGGCCAGACGGATATAATTACATGTGGGAACTCCACCGCTCGCCCCACCAGCGGAAGATGATAGCGGAGATCAACGTTGCCTACCAGCCTGCGCTGGTCGTTATGGACGGCGTGGAGGCCTTCGTCACCGGCGGGCCAGACCGGGGAAAACGGGTGTCGGCGGAGGTGGTCCTGGCGGGGACCGACCGGGTGGCGCTGGACGCGGTCGGAGTGGCCATCCTGCGGCTCTTCGGCACGACGCCGGAGGTGGAGCGTGGCCCCGTCTTTGCCCAAGAGCAGATCGCTCGGGCCGTCGCCCTGGGCCTGGGAGTCTCCCACCCTGAGGACATCCAGTTCCTGACTGACGATGGCCCCAGTGCCGAATACGCCGCGCGGGTGCAAGAAATCCTGACAAGATAAACGCAAGGATGTTGGGAAAAATCACGACAGCTATAGCTTTCTATACCTTGCTGTTAGCCCTCCTTCTGAATGCTTGCGCACCTTCTGTTTCCTACAAATTGGCCGGAGACATTAGGAAGGAGGATAACACCGTACGAACTTCCCAACAGTTGACTCCGCGCCTCTACTTGCCATTGGTGCTCCGCGAGTCGCTCATGCTCACCTTCACCCCTTCCACCGAGGACATCCCTAACCCGGAGCGAGGCTTCTACAGCTGGCCCGACGATTTCACCCCCTCAGCGCTGGCGGACTATGCGGCGCGAGGTTATACCTTGGCCTATCAGCGTGAGAACTTGAGCGCCTACATCCAAAGCGACCTGCCGCCGGAATACCTGGACGCTCTTGCCACCCGCTTTCAGGCTGTGCGCCAGGCCGGGCTGAAAGTCATCCTGCGCTTTACCTACAACGAGGGTGAAACCTACCCCGCCCCACAGCCTGATGCATCGCTCCACCAGGTCTTGCGGCACATCCAACAACTGGCACCAGTGCTGGAAGCTAACAAGGACGTGATCGCCTGGATAGAAGCGGGCTTCATCGGCGCCTGGGGCGAGTGGCACACCTCCGCCAGCGGGCTGGATACGCCCGAAAATAAAGCCATCATCCGCGATGCGCTCTTTGAGCACTTCCCACAGGACCGCTTCATCCTTTTCCGCTATCCCAAAGATTTCATCAGCTGGTATCCCCAACCGCTGAGCGAAGCGCAGGCCTTCACCGGAACACCGCAAGCGCGCACCGGCCATCACAACGATTGCTTCCTCGCCAGCGATGATGACGCAGGAACCTATTACGACCCCGAAACCGGAGAGAACCGGGCGGAGGAATGGAAAGCCTATATTTCCCAAATGACGCGCTTTGTCCCGCTGAGCGGCGAGACCTGCAAACCCAACCCGCCGCGCTCCGATTGCGAAACTGCCCTGCGTGAACTGGCCTTGCTGCATTGGTCGGCACTCAACGAAGGCTGGCATCCCGCCGTGATTCAAAGTTGGAAAGACCAAGGCTGCTACGGAGAAATCCGTCGGCGGCTGGGTTACAGGCTCACGCTCGTTCGGGCAACTTTCAGCCCCCAAGTCCGCGCTGGAAGCGAATTGCGGGTGGAAGTGAGCCTCCAAAACACAGGCTTCGCTTCTCCGCTGTTGGAACGGCCTGTCTATCTGCTGCTTATAGCACAAGATTCTATCCTGCGCTACAAAACTGACGTTGACCCGCGCCGCTGGGAGCCGGGCGAACATACTTTCAGCGCAACGCTCAATCTGCCTTCCGACCTGCCGCCTGGCGACTATCGTTTGGCCCTCTGGCTTCCTGACTCTGCCGAGACTTTGCAAGCCGACCCGCGTTATGCCATCCGTTTCGCCAACGAAAACACCTGGGACGCAGCGCATGGCTGGAATGTGCTGGGCAGTGTGCGCGTAAGCAAGTAGCAAAACTTTGAATTTGCGGACGGGATTCCCACAAAGCGAAGCCTTGTCCCCGAAACTTGAGCATGTCCTATTGCACCCCAGGCTTCGGGTGGGCGCTGGCGATGAAAACTCCTGGCAATTCCTGAAGTTTTATGGTAAAATTGGTGCTGAAAATCCATGAGGGAGGCAAAGATTGGTTGGTTCCATAAGGTTGGGCAAAATTTTCGGGATACCAATCCATGTCCATTACACATGGTTCATAGTTTTCGCCCTTATAGCCCTTTCCCTCTCCACCCAATACTTCCCATCGCGCTACCCCAGCTGGAGCCATTGGATGTATTGGGCTATGGGAATTGCAACCGGCTTGCTCCTCTTCCTTTCCGTCCTCATCCACGAGCTCGCCCATAGCCTGCTTTCCATCTTTCAAGGCATACCGGTCCAACGCATCACCCTGTTCCTCTTCGGTGGAGTAGCCAGCATTTCTAAGGAATCCGCCACCCCTCTCGGAGAATTCCTGATGGCTTTAGCTGGGCCTGTGACAAGCTTGATGATAGCGGGAGGATTCGGCCTCCTCTGGCTTGTGAGCCGCTTCGTCCTTAACATCCAAATCTTGGCCGCCATAAGCTCTTACCTCGGAATCATAAACTTAAGCCTTGCTCTATTCAACCTCATCCCCGGCTTCCCCTTGGACGGAGGAAGGCTACTGCGCTCTTTCCTTTGGGGGGTCACCGGAAACTATCGGAAAGCCACCGAAACAGCTATAACGGCTGGAAGGGCTATAGCTTTCCTCTTCATCGTGGGAGGATTGGCTTGGGCCATTACCGGCCATTGGCTTGACGGAATATGGCTCGCTTTCATCGGTTGGTTCTTGGATAACGCCGCTACCCAAAGCTACAGGCAGCTTGTGAGCAAGGAGGCCCTCAGAGGTGTTAAAGTCCGGGAGCTTATGAGCCAAGAATGCCCAATCGTCCCCGCTTCCACAACCTTAAACGACCTCGTCTACAATTACATCTTGCCCCACAGCACCCGCTGCTTCTTCGTCAGAGAAGGGGAAAAGCTTAAGGGTATGGTAACCCTCCACAGCCTCAAGCTGATACCGCAGGCTAAATGGCCAACCGTAACCGTTGCGGAAATTAGCACCCCGCTGGAAAACCTCCTCAAAGTGAAGGCTGATGACGAGGCTCTGGATGCCCTTGAACTAATGGTAGAGAACGATGTGAACCAGATGCCAGTAGTGGAAGGGGAAGAAATCGTGGGCCTAATCCGCCGCGACCACCTCCTCCAGTTCATCCGAACCAGGCTGGAGCTGGGGATTTAAGCCTATGGTGGAAGTTGACATCTTTGACCTCCTGGAGCAAGGCGCAGTAAGCCAACCAACTTTCCACCGGGAACGCTGCCTGCGCTTCCGCTACTACCTGAACCAATGCGACCTCTGCCTCAAATCTTGCCCTGCCGATGCCATCAGGGTAAGCTTCTACCTTGAATTGGACGAAGATAAGTGCACGGGCTGCGGGATTTGCTGGCAAGTTTGCCCCACCGAAGCTTGGGCCTTCCCCAAAAGCCCGGAGAAAACCTTGCGGACCACCATCCTTTCCCTCAAAACCCCAACTTTGGAGCTTATCTGCCACCGTGCCGCTCGGAGCGAAATCCTGTCCCCGGCCTCTCTCGCTTTGAACGTGAAGCGATGCCTTGCCTCCCTATCCTTAACCTTGATCTTGGAGGCAGCCCTTCAAGCCCCCGAAGGCCTATGGCTCAACGATGAACCCTGCCCTCAGTGCCCGATGGGCTCCGCACAAAGCTTAATCAAAGAGCAAGCCCGAAAAGCCAACCGCATCCTCAGAGCCTTCGGAAAAGAAGAAGTTGTAGCCCTTAAGTCATCCCTGCCTGAAAGGGATAGCCTTAGGCCTGCACCCCTTCACCAGGGCGATGAGCCACTCTTAGACCGGAGGGCAACCTTCTCCTTGCTCTACGGGGAATTTGCCGAGCTGATGAAGAAAGCAATAGGGGAAGGCCTGGAAAGCCTCTTCGGCCAGCTTCTTCCCCCAGAAGAAAGAATTCCCAAGCACCTCCCTGAGCCGCGCCTGAGGCTTGTGAGAGTCCTGGCCCGCCTCGGAACCCCGAAGGATGAAGAAATCCCGACCTCTGAACTGCCCTTCGGGCTTGTGGAAGTGGACGACTCCTGCACGGCCTGTGGCCTCTGCGCCAACCAGTGCCCAACAGGCGCCCTGATCTTCCTCCGCGGCCAAGAAAGCTTTGCCCTTGACTTCGTTCCCCTGGCCTGCATAGGATGCAAAGCTTGCGAAGGCAATTGCCCTACGGGAGCGATAAAGGTCAAGCCCTCTTTCTCCTTCACTGCCCTCTTGCGCTCCTTCAGGCTAACCGTTATCAAGGGTGAGCTTGAGACTTGTCGGCAGTGCGGGAAGCCATTCCGCCCGACTGCGGGGGAAGAGGTTTGCTTGTCCTGCCGTAAGCTTTACCACCTTCCAGGCGAAATGCCTGCCGGATAAAACTGAAGCGAGGAGGTGTGCCGTGAAGCTTTTGCTGCTTTCAGCGGAAGAAGTGCGCAAAGCCCTCCCCATGGCCGAAGCGATTGAGATCGTGAAAGGAGCCTTCGCCCAGCTCTCCACTGGAAAAGCCAACGTGCCCCTAAGGACCCAGCTTCCGGTAGAGAAACACGAGGGGGTGACTTTGTTCATGCCCGCTTACCTTTCCGAAACCGATGCCTTGGGAGCAAAGGTCGTCTCGGTCTTCCCCAAAAACCTGGAAAAGGGTTTACCAACCATATTCGCTGTGGTCATCGTGGTAGATTCGGAGACTGGGTGCCCTGTGGCCCTGATGGATGGCACTTACCTCACAGCCCTCCGAACTGGTGCCGCTTCAGGCGCGGCCACAGACTTGCTTGCCCGCAAGGACGCCAAAGTGGCCGCCATCTTCGGGGCCGGCGCCCAAGCCCGAACCCAACTCTTGGCCGTGTGCACGGCCAGGAAGATTGAGAAGGTCTGGGTTTACGATATAGTCCGGGAAAGGGCTGAAGCTTACGCCGCCGAAATGAAAGGCTTCGGCCCCATCCCCTCCGATATCAGGGTCGCCTCCACCCCCAAGGAAGCTGTCCAAGAGGCCGATGTCATCTGCACGGCCACTACTTCCTCTACCCCCGTCTTCAACGGGGAAGACCTCAAGCCCGGAGTTCACATAAATGCTATCGGCTCCTTCACCCCCAAGATGCAAGAGGTGGATGAAGTAACCATCCGGCGGGCCAATAAAATCGTGGTGGATTCACGTTCAGCCTGCTTGGCCGAAGCTGGCGACCTCATCATCCCCATAAGCAAGGGGGTCATCTCCGAGAAGGACATCTACGCTGAGCTTGGAGAAATTGCCGCCGGCCTTAAGCCCGGCCGGGAGAGAGACGATGAAATAACTTATTTTAAGTCCGTAGGCAATGCCGTCCAGGACGTCTCAGTAGCCAAGAGGGTTCTGGAGAGAGCCCGCGAGCTTGGGCTTGGAAAAGAGGTAGAAATCTAAAGCCAGGAGGCTAACTGGTGGAAAGGTTAAGGAAGCTGGGCCCGGACTTCGCAGCAGCTCTTTCCCTCCTCTTACCCCTCCTTATCCTTCTCTGGCCTGTGACCTTCGGCGGGAAAACCTTAATCCCGGCCGATAACCTCTTCACCTTTGAACCTTGGAAGAGCTTCGGCAAAGACTTGGGGGTATCGGTCCCCCACAACGAGTTATTGAGCGACCTAATCTTGGAAAATTACGTCTGGAAAAAGTTCATCCTGGAGTGCATCCGGAATCGGGAGCTACCCCTCTGGAACCCTTACATCTTTACTGGGATGCCTTTCCTGGCCACTGGCCAGCACTCGGCCCTCTATCCCCTTTCCCTCATATTTTACATAATCCCTCTGCCCAAGGCCTACGGAATCTTCACCTTGCTCCAGCTCTGGCTGGCGGGGCTATCCATGTATTTCCTGGCCAGAGTTCTGAGGCTGAGCCGTTTGGGAAGTGTTGTGGCTTCCCTTGCCTACGAGCTCAGCGGCTTCTTCGTGGTAAGCGTCGTCTTCCCGATGATTATAGCTGCAGCGGCCTGGCTTCCTGCTATTTTAGCTTGCATTGAATTAACCCTGCGTCGCCTCCAAGAGGGGAAGAAATCGCCCATCCCCTTCGTAATACTTGGCTCGCTCTTCATCGGCCTCCACTTCTTGGCTGGCCACCCCGAAATCTCCTACTACGTGGCAATGGTGGCCGCCTACTTTGCCCTGGCGAGGGTTCTGGCCTTTTACCTAAGGGCACGCCATGGCCTTTTCCTTGCCAAATCCTTACTGGCTCTGGGAACAATGGCCGCTATAGGCGCAGGCTTGGGGGCGATCCAGCTCATCCCACTTTACGAAGTAGTGAAGGTAAACTTCCGGCAGGGGATGGTAACCCTGAAGGATGTTCTGGGATGGGCTTACCCAACCCGCCAAGTGTTCACCTTCCTAATCCCAGATTTCTTCGGCAACCCCAGCCACCACGCTTACTTTGACCTTGTGGCGAAGAAGTGGCTTCCGGTTACGGTCAATTACCGAGGGGAACCGATAAACTTCATCTTCTGGGGGATAAAGAACTACGTTGAGGCCGGAAGCTACGTGGGCCTATTGACCCTGGCCTTGGCTTTGGCCGGGGTTTTCCTGGGCAAAGACCGATGGATGAAGTGGACTTTTGCCCTCCTGGCGGTTCTCTCCCTCCTTTTCGCCTTCGGCACCCCGCTCTACGCCTTGCTCTACTACTTCCTCCCCGGCTACAACCAGCTCCATTCTCCCTTCCGCTGGGTCTTCCCCTACACCTTGAGCGTAGCCATCCTGGCCGGGATAGGGACCGATGAGAGGGGAAAACTCAAGGCCATTTTCCCTGCCCTAATTGCCTTGGCAGGCTTGGCTGGCCTCCTCTTCTGCCTTGTCGCCTTCCTCAATCCCGCCCCCTTCTTCCCCCTGGCCGATCGCTTCCTGGCCCACTCCGAGCTGGCCCAAGGGGCATTTTCCGATGGGAAGATGTTCTTCTCCTACGAATGGTGGAACCTCTTGCGTTTTTCTGCCTTCCTCGCCTTGGCCGGCTTGGCCTTGGCGGTCGGCAAGGGCCGCTTCAGAGCCCTCATCCCCGCTGTAATCGCTGCCGACCTCCTCTGCGCTTGGTGGGGATTCAACCCTGCTTCCGACCCTGCACTGCTCAACTTCACGCCGCCAGTGGTCAATTTCCTCAAGAGCGACCCCGAACTCTACCGCGTAACTTCATTCAACCTCCCGGGGGAGAAGACCTTCTGGCCTAACGTGGGGATGCTCTTTGGGATCCAAGACATAAGGGGTTACGATTCCGTAATCCCCAAGCAATACGCCGAATTCATGGAGCTCCTATCGCCCCAATGGGACTTGCTCTACAACCGCATCTCTCCAATCTACACCCCATTCCCCGAAGCCCTTGATTCCCCCCTCTTGGACCTACTCAACGTCAAGTATGTGCTCACCACCCAAGAGATAGAAAACCCCGGCTACACTTTGGTCTACAACGGCGAAGTGCGCGTCTACCGCAACGAAGACTACTTGCCAAGGGCCTTCGTCTCCACCTGCGCATCGGCCGTTGAAGCGGAAGAGCTTGCCGATGCTTTGAAAGCCCTTTGCTCACCAAGGTGCGTGGTATTGGAAAAGGGCTCCCAGCCCTGGCAGTATGGCCCCTCAGACCCACCCTTACCCGAATCCGGCGAGGCCGGGGAAGCCGAAATCCTCTCCTACTCCCCAACTCAAGTGGTAATCTCTGCCACCCTGCCTACGACAGGCGTTTTGGTCCTAACCGATGCTTTCTTCCCAGGCTGGAAAGCTTACGAGGGGGAGCAAGAGCTAAAGCTGTACCGGGCTTACGGCAATTTCCGGGCTGTGATTTTGGAGCCTGGCTCCCATACGGTCCGCTTCAAATATAGCCCGATGTCCTTCAAGCTCGGCCTTTTCACCACCTTCATAGCCCTCAGCACGCTCCTCTTTCTCTTCGGATACTGGCTTTGGCGCAGGATTTACCGGGAAGAGGAAGAAACAACCCTCGGCCGGGTCGCCAAGAACACTTTCATCCCCATGGGGCTGGCTTTTGCCAACAAGCTAATTGACATGGCCTTCGCCATGCTCATGCTCCGAATCCTGGCCCCGGAAGGAGCAGGCCGCTACCAGTTCGCCGTAATCTTCATCGGCTACTTTGAAATCCTGACCCGCTTCGGCCTCGGGATTTTGCTCACCCGTGAGGTAGCTAAGGACAAATCCCAGGCCAACCGTTACATCACAAACGTAACGATTTTGAGGACATTGCTCTGGCTTTCCTCCTGGCCTCTTATGGCTTTCATACTCTTCTTCTACGTCCGCTACGCCGGCCTAACCGTTGACACCGCTTTCACCGTAGGCCTATTCAGCCTGGCCCTGTTCTTCAGCCTCCTATCGGACGTTGTTAGCTCCGCTTTCATGGCCTGGGAAAAGATGGAGTACCCCGCTTGGATAACTTCCGTGACCACCTTGCTGAGGGTCACTTTGGGTACGATCGCCCTCCTGGCAGGGTTTGGCTATGTGGGCTTAGCCGGTGTTTCAGTTATAGCGAACGTGGTCACTTTTGCCATCCTCTTCTACCTCCTAACCACCAAGCTCCTCCTCCCCCGCTTTGAGCCCGATTTTTCCCTGGTCAAGGGGATGCTAAGCCCGGCTTTCCCCCTGATGATAAACCACTTCCTGGCCACGGTCTTCTTTAGGATAGACGTGCTCATCCTCCAGCCTCTCAAAGGGGATGCCGCGGTAGGTTACTACGGCGCGGCTTACAGGTACATAGATGGACTAAACATAATCCCATCTTATTTCACTGTAGCTCTCTTCCCCATGCTCTCCCGCTACGCCGAATCCTCCAAAGAAGAGTTCATGCGTGTTTACAACACCGCCCTTCGGCTCTTAATCCTGGCGAGCATGCCTATAGCCGTGCTTTTTACGTTTACTGCACGGGAGTTAATCCTCATCCTGGGTGGCTCCGAATACTTGCCTCATTCCATGATCGCCCTCCAGCTACTAATCTGGTTCTTCCCCTTCAGCTGCATAAACAGCGTAACCCAATATGTGCTCATTGCCATAAACCAGCAGCGCTTCCTGACCAAGGCCTTCCTCATCGGAGTAGCCTTCAACATCGCTGGAAACCTGCTCTTAATCCCCCGCTATAGCTACAAAGGTGCTTCCGTAATGACGGTGTTCTCAGAGCTGGCCCTCCTTGCTCCTTTCTACTATTGCGTCCGCAAGAACTTGGGGCCCATCCCTTGGGGAGAACTCTTTTGGCGTCCAGTTCTGGCTTCAGGAGCGATGGCCCTTGCCTTCTGGGTCTTCCAGAAGGTGAACATTGTGCTGGCCATTTCGGTCTCTTTGATTATCTACCTTTCCCTGCTGCTGGCGCTGGGGGCTTTTTCCAGAGAGGAATTGGAGAAAGTTGTAGGCGGATTCCGCCGTCTGGCAGGTGCCCGGAGGGCCTGAAGCGTCATTGCGAGGCGGCGAAGCACCCGAAACAATCTCCCCCGATGGTTAAGGTCGGCACAGGCCGACCCCTGGCCGAAGGCCCCAAAAGGCCGATTTCAATCGGCATGAAACTGAAAAACTGCTTTCACCAAGCTCTTCTTGCCCTTCCCAGTAACCCACTCCAATGCCTTTCGGTAATCCTGCGGGCGGAATTTGTGGGTCAGCAAAGGCTTAAGATCCACTTCCCTCCGAGCCATGAAATCCAGGGCTAAGCGGAAAGTGTGAAGCCTATCGCCCTTGTAATCCTCCACAGCGTAGGAATAAGTCCCGGCTATCTTCAGCTCCTTCAGCCATATGGGGGTCCAATCAACCCCGCCTGGGGTAGATGCCAGCCCAACTAACACAATCCTTCCCCCGGTTCCAGTGAAGCGGAGAGCAAGCTCAATGCTCGCTCTGGAGCCGACGCAATCATAAGTTACAGCCGGGCCGGATAGGGAAATGGGGCCGCCCAGGAGAGGCTTGAGGGGCTTTGCCCCAATAGCCTGGGCCAGCTCCTCGGTCTGGCCGAGCTTGACCAAAACATCAGCCCCGTAGCGGCGGGCCAGCTCGGCCTGGAACGGATACTTGTAAAGCAGCACAATCCTTGCTTTTGAGCCCAAAGCCCTCAAAGCAGCCACTGTGCACAGCCCAATCGTCCCAGCCCCTATGATGAGCACCGTATCCGAGTCCTTGGGGAAATTGTTCCAGACAGCGTGAAGGGCTACGGCAAAAGGCTCCACCAGCACTGCCTCCTCATCGCTGACCCCATCGGGCACTGGGTAGACCCTGGAGCGGTGGGCTACGAAATATTCCCCCCAGCTCCCTCCCGTATCCTGGCAGTTTCCTATGAGCAAACCTGGGGCGATATTCCCCTCCGTTACCCTATGGCAGAGGTTCTCCCTCCCCTCCCGACACATAGGGCAACGGTCCAGGAAACCCCTGACCTCGCAAGATAGCGTTGGGTCCACCACAACCTTTTGCCCGACCTCAATCCCTT
>CAZPWR010000103.1:0-2988 GCA_964590555.1 uncultured Anaerolineae bacterium
TTCATTGATTGGACCGACCGCAATACTTGCGTGCTCTTCGGCGATGCTGCGGGGGCAGTAGTCCTTCAGCCCAGCGATTACCCAACCGGGGTCATCTCCTTCCTCTTGGGCTCCGATGGTTCCCAAGCCGATGCCCTCATCGGCTACGGGGGTGGAAGCAAATACCCATTCTCCCAGGAAGTGCTGGACCGCAAGCTTCACTACATAAGGATGGATGGGCCAAGAGTCTTCAAGTTCGCCGTAAGAGTCATGGTACAATCGGTTAGGGAAATAATGGCCTCTTCAGGCCTACTCCCCGATGAAGTCAGCCTCATAATCCCACACCAGGCTAACATACGGATAATCCAGGCTGCAGCAAAAGAGTTGGGCATCCCTATGGAGAAGTTCTACATAAACCTTGACCGGTACGGGAACACCTCAGCGGCCTCAATCCCCGTAGCCCTGTGCGAGGCTATAGAGGAAGGCCGGATTAAGGACGGGGACAACATAATCCTGGTGAGCTTCGGAGCAGGCCTAACTTGGGGTGCTTGCGCTATGAAGTGGGGCGTAGCCGAGGCTATCCCCTTCTTCGTGGTAGAGCCAGCCAAAGCTTTGTCCATGCTGAAAAGGGTGCAGAAGGCAGCTGCAAACCTCGGCGGAACGCTACTCCTACCCCTTTACACCGTTAAATCCTGGGGGAAAAACATCAAAATCCGCCGCAAGTAAAGGCCCGATCGCCTCTTAGGTTGCCTCCCGGTAGCTAAAATGCAGGGCTGCCGGGGGGCTTTCCTTTAACCTGCAAGCGGCAACCACTATTTGCCCCAGGCTTATCCCCCCGTCGTTCGGGGGAACTTGGGAGTGGAGGAGGACTTGGAAACCCTCCTCTTCAAGGCGCATGGCCGTCTTTTCCGTCAGGATTCGGTTCTGAAAGCAACCCCCTGTGAGGGCAATCCTCTTGCGTCCCACCCTCCGGGCGACTTGGACTATGCTTTCTACCAGAGCATTGTGGAAGCGGGCCGAAATTATGCCCTGGCTCCTCCCTCGCCTCCAATCCTCCACCACCCCTTCTACGATTGGCCTCCAATCCAGCACCAAGGTTCCGTCCTTCTCTTCAAAAGCCACCGGGTAAGAATCCGTGCAGGAAGGGTCAAAAGCGAACTCCAAGGCCATAGCGGCCTGTCCCTCAAAGCTCACCTTCTGGCATATCCCTGCCAAGGCCGAGACAGCGTCAAAGAGGCGGCCAGCGCTGGTGGTGATAGGGGAATTGAGGCCCTTCTCTAACATCCTGGCCAAGATTTTGCGTTCGGAAACGGGGAACGAAGCAACCGGTGGCAGGTCCTCCATAGCGATGGCCTCTTGGCCATACAGTTCCCAAAGCAAAGCGAAAGCTGTCCGGCGGGGCTCCTTCACCGCTGCCTCCCCCCCTGGAAGGCGGAAGGGGCGCAGGTGCGCTACACGCTTGAACCCCGAAGCATCCCCAAGTAGAAATTCCCCTCCCCATATCGTCCCATCAATCCCATAGCCGGTTCCGTCCCACGTAACCCCTAAGGCTTCTCCCTCCACCTGGTTTTCGGCAAGGCAGGAGGCCAAGTGAGCGTGGTGGTGCTGGACCGGGATAAGAGGCACTTCCGAATGCCTGCGGGCCCAAAGGGTTGAAAGGTAATCAGGGTGGAGGTCATGGGCTATGGCGACAGGAGTTGCCTCGTAGAGGCGGAGGAAATCGGCTATTACCCTTTCAAAGGCCTGGAACGCTTCTTGCGTCTCCAAATCTCCGATATGCTGGCTTATGAAGACTTGATTGCCAACGCTGAGGGCGATTGTGTTCTTTAGGTGTGCCCCCACCGCTAAGATGGAAGGTATAGGCTTGGAAAGGAGGACGGGCAACGGAGCAAATCCCCTCGCCCTCCGCAAGAGGCGAGGCTTCCCCCGCACTATCCAAGCCACACTGTCATCAACGTGGCGCACTATGGGCCGGTTGTGGATTAAGAAGAGTTCGGCGATACGCCCTAACCGCTTGAGGGCTTCCTTTTCATCGGTGCAGATGGGTTCATCGGTCAAGTTCCCGCTGGTAGCTACTATTGGGAAGTCTATCTCCCTCAAGAGCAGGTGGTGTAGGGGAGTGTAGGGAAGCATTATACCAAGGTAAGGGTTCCCAGGAGCAACTTCTTCAGCTACTGGAGCGCCTGGCCTGCGTGGCAGAAGGACAATCGGCGCCTCGGGCGAGGCAAGGAAAGATTCGGCCTCAGGGGTGAGCTCGCAGAGGAGACGGGCCTGCTCCAAATCACGAACCATGAGGGCGAAGGGCTTATCTCGGCGTGGCTTCCTATCCCGAAGGCGTTGGATAGCCTCAGCATTGCGGGCATCAACCATGAGGTGGAAGCCCCCAAGGCCTTTCACTGCCACTATTTTCCCCTCTCGCAGGGCAGCAGCCGCCGAACGCAAGGCCTCATCCCCAACGGCCAGAACTTCTCCTTTCGGATCCCACAGCTCCAGATGCGGTCCACACACCGGGCAAGCATTGGGCTGAGCATGGAAGCGACGGTCGGAAGGATTATGGTACTCCTCTGCGCAATCCGGGCACATGGCGAAAATGCGCATGGAAGTATTGGGCCGATCGTAAGGCAAGGAAAGGATTATGCTGAAGCGGGGGCCGCAGTTCGTGCAATTGGTGAAGGGATAGCGGTAGCGGCGGTCGGCAGGGTTGAAGACTTCGGCCAGGCAATCGGGGCAAGTGGCGATATCGGGGAGGACCAAGACGGTCTTCTCGCCTTCCTCCAAGCTGTGGCGGATTTCAAAGCTGGTATAGCCTACAGGCTCAAGCCAGGTAAATTTAAGGGCATTGATAATTGCTCTTGGGGGCTTCTCGGCCGGCAATCTCCTCAAGAATTCCTCAAGGGGAGCCCTTTCCCCTTCTACCTCAATTAGCACCCCTTTAGTATCGTTTACAACCCAACCGGAAAGGCCGAGGCTGGTAGCGAGCCTGTAGACGAAGGGGCGGAATCCTACCCC
>CAZPWR010000104.1:0-5332 GCA_964590555.1 uncultured Anaerolineae bacterium
ACTTGGCCTGTCACTTTGACCGGGAAGGAAGTGCCTGGTGGTGCTCCGGTCCAGGTCATCATCACTTTTATCCCTGAAATCGGAACACCCTTTTCATCCAGGACCTGGCCGTAGAGTAGGCGTCGGTTCTGGGTCTCCTCAGGCGGAAGGAGCCTTTTGGTGATGACTTTGTAGCGGTAGCCGGGCGGGGAAGGTAGCGTTATATCAAACCTCTCCTCTCGCCACCCATCCAAAGCTATGGAATGAATCGTCAAAGGGCCTGTTTTCAGGGCGTAGATTCCCTCGCTCAAGCCTTGGAAAGAGTAATCCCCAGAGGATGAGGTAAGCGTTTTAGCCAGCGGCTTGCCTTCTTTGAGGAGAATTACCTCCACGTTGGGTTGAGGTTTACCTTTCTCGTCCATTACTCTGCCAGCAAGAGCTCCTCTCACCCCGACTTCAAGAGGCTCTAAGTCCAGGGTTTTGCTTTCCCCTTCCGCCAGCTCCACCCCAAGGGCAATGGCTCCTAACTTCTCCAGCACTACATCGTATTCCCCTGCTGGGATGTTGGAGAACCTGAAGAAGCCGGTTACATCGGTGTAAGCGAGGGCTACTCTTGTGCCTCTTTGGTAAAGGGCGACAGGTAGGGCTACAAGGCTTCTCCCTTCCTTATCCCTTAAGAATCCAGCGATAGCTCCTGTGCCTAATCCGATCCTGGCGATGCTGGGCATGGCCTTTACCGCATCCACAGCCGGCAAGCGCCCCGAAAGCCCGAAGCGGTCGTTCCACCAATCGGTATACCAGGCCTGGGTCTCCCAAGTCGGGTCAAAGTGGCCAATCTTGTAGTTGGCGATTAGCCAGTGGCACATGGCAAAGTAATACGGCGGAGCTTGGCGTTGCATGAAGTCGTTTATGGCCACGACCATGTCACGGTGTAAGGCTGGAGTTACGCGGGGGTAGCGCCGGTCATCCCGCCAGCCTACTACTGGGCCGCCTTCGGTGGAGATGATGGGGATGGAATGGCCGCAAGCTTGCACAATGAGGGTGTTAGCTTGCTCAAAGGCCAAGAAGCAAGATGGGTCATCCATGACCGTGGCCCCGGGATTTTTGTCCTTTGCCCGCCACTCGTTAATCCACTCCAAAGGCTGGTTATCCCAGACCCAATCCACTGGCCCGTAGCTCAGGTATTCTTCCAGGGTCAAGGGCTTTCCTTCCTGGTTCACGGGGTCATAGGGGTAATCAATTGGGTGGTTGAGGGTGTAATTGTGGATGGCGGCCCAGACTCCGGAATCAAATAGGTCGGGCCGGCGCTTGGCGATTTCGGAAAAGATATCGGTCTTCTCTCCGACGGATACAGCTGGTATTGCCGGGAGGCCCCCGAGCGAAAGGATTATATCGGCATCAATTATGATGTTTTCGGCCACTATCTCCAGCCAATTGGGAGGCATGTAACCGTCCTGCCATTCGCAGGGCAGGTTAGGCTCGTTATTGGTCTCAAAGTAGCGGACTCCTAAGGCCACCAATTTTTTAACCGTTTCTATTTCCCTTCCACCGATATGGCCGGGGTTGGGCCTGTGGCGATAGAGGCGCACTATGGGCATGATGCCTTCTTTGAGGAGTGTCTCGCACAGCTTCAGAGAAGACCCTCCTCCGTCGTCCAGGAGTTTAACCCACTTGATGTTCATCTCCTTAAGCTCGTTTATCCAGAAGCGGAGGGCTTCCCCTTCGGGGTGGTAAGGGCTTGCTGACCAATGTATCCCCCTGCCGTTATCTTGAGGGGGGCGAGGGAAATCTTTAAGCTCCATTTTTCCTCCTCAGGGCAGGCTCAAGCTGCCCCTATTCTCTCGGCGTAGCTGCGGAAAAGCTCCAAAAGCTTATGGTATAGGTCTGGGGGAATGGCTTCAATTCCTTTCTGGCGGATGTGGTTCTTTAGGGTTTTAACCGTAAGGACAGGGGTGAGTGGGGAGCGAAGTTCAAGGCGAGCGGCGGGGTTAGTGAAAAGGATTACTTCTTTCACCTCAACCTGAGAATCTTCGGGGAGCATTTTGGCGAGGAATTTGCGGAGGCGTTCAGCTTCCCAGGCGACTTCAGCCGTGGGGTTGCCGAGGCTTTCTTCGTAGAATATGCGTAAGAGATAAACCCAGCGGAACTTGCGGCGCCACCGGTTCCCTTCGCACAGGATATCCCCATCGTGAGGCTTAGGTCTAATCACAAATAAGCCTGTTGGACCGAGAACAACGTGCTCAGCGGGGAGCACGTAGCTGAAGAGCCAGAAGCGGTCATCCAACCCCTTCAAGGCTTTAGCGATTATTTCATCATTGCGTGGCCTTTTTACCCAGCGGTTTAGGTTGTATGTGCCTATGTTGGAGGCTATGAGTCCGGCCAGTAGGCATAGGAGGGAGAGGTAAAAGAATTTGGGGAAAAAGCTGAAGCCGAAGCCAGCAAATAGAATCGCCAACCCTGTGAAACTGGCTATTTTACCCAGCCGTCCCCTTGAAGCCACAAGCTTCTCGTTAATCACTACCTTCATGGGCCTTCCCCTCGGCTTTTATTGCAGTATAGCCTAAAAGCCTTTTGAAGTCAAAGCAACGTAAAGTAAAGGCGCTGATTGAAGTAAACCTTGTTAAGCGCCCTTGTTCCTGGCGTTAGCCTGCGCTTAGCGAGTTCATTTGGTGTTGAGAATTACTCCTCCGGGACCGGCAGGTTAGGACATGTAGGGCGATATGGTATATCTGGCCCGATATACTGTTGCCATTCTGCCCGGGTAAGGTTGCGGGGCAGGCGACGGCAAGCCTCGGCGATCAAATCCTCCGGGCGCCATAGCCACACTCGCACTGTGCTATCGCTACTCCCGCTGATTATGTAGCGCCCGTCTGGGCTGAAGGTGACGTCGTTCACATCGTCCTCATGAGTCATGCGAGCAATCTCACGTCCGGTTTGCACCTCCCAGACTCGTACTGTTTTATCCCTACTACCACTGAGCACGTAGTGTCCATCCGGACTGAAAGCAACAGCATGCACAATATCCTCATGGCTCATGCGGGCAATTTCCCGACCGTTCATTGCTTCCCAGATCCGCATTGTACCATTCCTACTTACACTGACCACGTACTTACCGTCCGGGCTGAAGGCAACAGCATCAACAGAGTCCCCGTGGGTCATACGGGCAACCTCGCGTCCGCTTGTTGCCTCCCAGACACGTACTGCGCCATTAAAATCCCCACTGATTATGTATCGTCCATCCGGGCTGAAGGCAACAGCGAGCACAGGGTATTCATGGGTTATGCGGGCAACTTCGCGCCCACTTGCTGCTTCCCAGACCCGTACTGTTTTATCCTTACCCCCGCTGACCACGTAGCAGCCGTCCGGGCTGAAGGCAACCTCATATACTTTACCATCATGAGTTATGCGGGAGACCTCACGTCCAGTCTTTGCCTCCCAGACTCGTGCCGTGCCATCTGCACTCCTACTGACCACAAAGTGCCCATCTGGACTGAAGGCAATGGCATACACACTACCCTCATGGTTCATGTGAGTGACCTCATGCCCAGTCTGCGCCTCCCAGACTCGCGCTGTCTTATCCCTACTCCCACTGAGCACGTATTGTCCGTCCGGACTGAAGGCAACAGCATACACACTACCCTCATGGATCATGCGGGTGACCTCGCGTCCGATCTCCACTTCCCAGACCCGTACTGTTTTATCCAAACCCCCACTGACCGCGTAGTGTCCGTCCGGGCTGAAAGCAACAGCATACACATCACCCTCTTGAGTCATACGGGCAACTTCGCGCCTTATTGTTATCTTCCACACTCGCACTGTGCTATCATCACTCCCACTGACTATGTAGCGCCCGTCTGGGCTGAAGGTGACGTCGTTCACATTGTCCTCGTGTGTCATGCGGGCGATCTCGCGTCCGGTTTGCACCTCCCAGACTCGTACTGTTTTATCTTTACCACCACTGATCACGTAATGTCCATCCGGACTGAAGGCAACAGCATATACACTACCCTCATGAGTCATGCGGGCAATTTCACGCCCACTCTTTGTCTCCCATACCCGCACTGTGCCGTTCATACTTCCACTGACCACGTACTTACCGTCCAGGCTGAAGGCAACAGCCAAAATTGGCCAAGGTGAAATACTGGTCATGCGGGCGATCTCGCGCCCGGTCTGTGCCTCCCAGACCCGTGCCGTGCCACCCTCATCCCCGCTTACAACATAGCGTCCATCCAAGCTGAAGGTAACAACATGCACACCACCCTCATGGGGCATGCGGGCGACCTCGCGTCCGGTCTGCGCTTCCCAAACCCGCGCTGTGCCATCCCAACCCCCGCTGACCACATACCTCGCGTCCGAGCTGAAGTCGACCGCAGTCACTTCGTCCTCATGGGTCATACAGGCGATTTCATGCCCGGTCTGCGCCTCCCAGACTCGTGCCGTGCCATCCTCACCCCCGCTGACCACGTAGCGTCCATCCAAGCTGAAGGCAACAGCATACACACTACCCTCATGGGGCATGCGGGCGATCTCGCGTCCGGTCTGCACTTCCCAAACCCGCGCTGTGCCATCCCAACCCCCGCTGACCACATACCTCGCGTCCGGGCTGAAGTCGACCGCAGTCACCCCGTCCTCATGGATCATGCGGGCAATTTCACGCCCGGTCTGTATCTCCCAGATCCGTACTGTGCCATCTTCACTCCCGCTGACCACATAGCGTCCATCCGAATTTAAGGCGATGTCAGTTACAGCATCATCATGGGTCATGCGAGTCCTTTCAGCTGGGAAAAATTCCAATCCGCGCCGTACTAATTGGTCGGCTTCCAGGTATGGACCGCCACGTCGCAAAGCTTCCACTCCTAAAATAGTCCCAATTATTGGACCATGCGCCGTGCGGTCGAATACAACCTGTCCGGTAGCAGCCATCTGCCGCGCCTGTGCTAAATTGCGCTGGCGGCGGGCTTCGGCAGCCTGCCAGAAAGCCAGCCCAGCCAGCAAAAGAGCAATCACCAAGCCGGTGGCCAGCCCCAGGATGATCCGCCGCTGCTCGGCCTCGGCTCTTTCAACGCTCAGGCGGATAAATTCCTGCGCTTTGCCTTTAATTTCCATCGCGCGACGGGCCAACCAGCCCTGCGCCTCGGCCAACGCAGCGCCGCGCAGAAGAAGGCCTTCGTCCTTTCCTTTGTCTTGCCATTCCCTTAAACGCTCCTCCAGCGTTTGCCGCCAGGCCAGAAAGCGGCGGTCCTCTTGCAGCCAGCCCTGCAGTTGCCCCCACTCCCGCAGCAGCGCATCGCGGATCAACTCCACCGCCTCCCGCCCGGGTGCCCGGCCCCGAACCGTGGTCCGCACCCCGGCC
>CAZPWR010000105.1:0-6623 GCA_964590555.1 uncultured Anaerolineae bacterium
CCATCCCCGCCTTGCCTGTGGTCAGGAGCAAGAGGTTGTCAATAGCAGCGGTGGTGGATTCAGCGGGCGCCTCAGTGTTGGGGACGTTTTTGGTTATCAGGCCCCCTATAGCCCCTCCGAGGGGATACCACACTCCTCCCGTCCCGCCAGTAGCGATGCTAAAGGATAGCTTCTCAGGCTTCCTGGCACATCCAGCTATGGCCGAAAGCAAAAGGGACAGGAGAAGGAACAATGCCAGCAACCTCAGTATCCTACTACTCATTTTAACCCCTCCTTAAAAGGTTTAAAGCTAAGACCGCAATCCCTGCGGCCAAGCTTCCCCACCCTATCGCTGAAAAGCCAACGGGATAAACCACAAGCAACAAAGCAGCGCCGATGAGGATTGCCCTTTCCAGGAGGCTCAAACTGGTTTTAAAATGGCCTATAACCCCGATGCTAAGGAAGAAGATGGATAAAATGCTGTTGAAGGTTGCTTCCAAAAATGAAGCAAGCTTTGAGTCCACTATCAGAAGATTGTAGCCCAAAGGCGTGGCGGAGAAAAGGAAGGGCACCAGGAAGGTTGATAGGCAGTATTTCCAGGACTGAAGCATGGCTTGGAATGGATTCCCGCCGGTTATGGCCGCTGCGGCCGAAGGGGAAAGGCCAACCGGAGGGGAAACTTCGGATAGGACTGCAAAGTAGAAGACCAGGACGTGAGCCACGTAATCTGGTATCCCGAGTTTGACAAGGGCCGGAGCTACCATCACCACGGTCATTATGTAAGTAGCAGTAATCGGCAAGCTCAGTCCAATTATCAGCGAAGTAATGAAGGCCAAGAAAATGGCTATGATTTTATTCCCTCTGCTCAGAGCCATGATGAGTGAAGAAATTTTAAGTCCAAGCCCGGTGAGGGAGAAAGTTCCCACGATGATGCCAGCGGAAGCTAAAAGCACAGCCACTGGCACCATGTTCTTGCCCCCTTCAATGAGAGCTTCCACTATCTTGCGCGGAGTTAGCCATTCGTTCCTGTCGCGGCTGAGGAAACTTGTTACTACTGTGGTGATAATGGCCCATATAGCTGCTGATTCTGGGGAGCGGCCAAGTGCCAATAGGATCACCAGCACTATGAGTGAAATGAGGTGATAGCCTCGCTTAAGCATGACGTCTTTGAACGTTATCGGAGGCAAAGCGGGAGGGTTAAATTTAAGTTTCCTTGCCTCAAGCTCCACTATGAAGAAGGCACCGATGTAATAAAGGAGTGTGGGCATTAAAACCATTATCACCACACTCCAGAAAGATACGCCCAGGAACTGCATTATAAGGAAGGCAGCGGCCCCCATGAGAGGTGGGGAAATCACTGCTCCAATTCCCCCAGCCGAGATGAGCCCTGCAGCCATGTTGGGATTGTAACCTGCTTCCTTGAGCACAGGCCACATAATTGGGGTTACGGACATAGTGGTAGCTACGCCGCTGGCCTGAGGGCCACCCAAAAGCGCAGTTGTAAGGATTGCTCCTCGGCCGGCGCTGGAAGGCTTACGCCCCATGAGGGAAATAGCCAGCTCCAGCCAGAACTTCCCAGCTCCAGCTACATCCATGAAAACCCCGTAGACAACGAATAGAATTACAAACGAAGCGCTTACGGCCAGAGGAACTCCTAATATCCCCTCCAGGGTCATGTACATGTGACCTACAATCCGGTCAAGGCCGTAACCCTTGTGCCCAAGCCCTCCGGGAATGTAATACCCAAATAGGTCGTAGAGGATGAAGAAAATGAGCACAAGGGTAAAAGTATTGCCGACAACTCGCCGGGAAAATTCAATTAGTAGAAGAAGGGCTAAAATCCCCATGGCTATATCTAAGGCATTAGGGATGGTGGAACGGCGAAGGAAAGCATCAAGGTTCTGCAAGGGGTATAAGACTAACAGGATTCCAGCTAAGGCCAATGGCGCGTCCACAAGCCAGCGCCATCTGCCTATCTTTTCCGAAATAGGATAAGTCAATGCCACCAAGACCAGAGTAAAGCCAAGGTGGACCAACCTGAACTTGTAAGTTTCAATAGGTCGGACTGCCCCGTATAGGGACCAGCCCACAAAAGCGATGTAAAGTAGGCCAGTTATAAAAGGGAAGATTTGGCTTTTAAGCTTTGACCAATTACGCATTTCCTCCTCTTCCGTAGAAGGCCTCTGATGCCAATTAAAATAAGGGGGCAAGGGCTTAAAGCTGCCCTCTGCCCCCTATAGCTCAGCCGATTACTTTTGTGCCTGAAGCTTCTGTTTTTCCTCCTCGGCCAGCACCCGGCGAAGAATCTTCCCCACGGTGCTCTTGGGAAGCTCCTTCCGGAACTCTACCATCGTGGGCACTTTGTAGCGGGCAAGGTTCTCCCGGCAGAATTCAATTATCTCTTCCTCCGTAGCCGTCTCCCCTTCCTTCAGCACAACGAAAGCCTTAACGGTCTCACCTCGGTAGGGATCCGGCACTCCAACTACGGCTGCTTCTTTGACTTTGGGATGTTGGTAAAGGACCTCTTCCACCTCACGAGGATAGATGTTGTAGCCGCCAGCGATTATCATCTCCTTCTTGCGGTCCACGATGTAGAAGTATCCATCCTCATCCATCTTAGCGATGTCTCCGGTGAGGAGCCAGCCCTCCTTGAGGACCAAACTGGTTTCTTCAGGCATCTGCCAGTAACCTTTCATGACCTGAGGCCCTTTTATAGCCAGCTCTCCAACTTCCCCAGGTGGCAGCTCCCTCGTGCCGGTCTCCAGGTCCACAATGCGGGCATCGGTGTCGGGGAAGGGGATACCGATGGAACCAGCCTTGTTCACGCCGTAGATTGGGTTGCAGTGGGTAACAGGGGAAGTTTCGGTGAGACCGTAACCCTCGCACAGTTTTCCACCCGTTATCTGTTCAAACTTCTGCTTTACTTCAACCGGAAGAGGCGCAGCTCCGCTTATGCAGGCTTTAATTGAGCGCAAGTTATGCTTGGGGGTCTCTGGGTGGTTGATGAGGGCAATGTACATTGTGGGCACGCCGGGGAAGAGGGTGACCTTATACTTGTCAATGAGGAGGAGCATTTCGTCAATATCCCTGGGGTTGGGCATAAGGATAATGGTTCCGGCCCCGTTTATCCCAAAGTTCATGCATACGGTCATCCCGTAGGAGTGGAAGAAGGGCAATGCTGCCAAGGTTACTTCTTTGCCCTCTTGAATATCGGGGAGCCAAGCGCGAACCTGTAGGGTATTGGCTACCAGGTTATAGTGGGTGAGCATAGCTCCCTTGGGGACGCCAGTGGTACCTCCTGTGTAGAGCAGGCATGCGATGTCTTCCTGCGGGTTTATTTCTACAGGAGCTGGGTTCGGGGGATACTTAGCTATGAGGTCCTGGAACATGACTGTCCCTTCTACCAGCTCCCCTTCCAGGCGGTGCCCCTCTTTTTTCTCAACGGCTATGGTGAATAGGAGCTTCAAAAGGGGTGGGAAGTATTCCTTGATGTTAGTTACTATTATGTTCTTGAGAGGTGTCTTAGGCTTTATGTTGCGGATAAGTGGATAGAACCTGGTCAGGGTCACCACCGTCTCCACACCGGCGTTGTTGAACTGGTATTCAAGCTCCCTCTCCACGTAGAGGGGGTTAGTGGGGACGACAGTGGCACCGGCCTTGAGGGCTCCGTAATAAGCAATAACAAATTGAGGGCAGTTGGGCAGGTGGACTGCGACTTTGGAGCCCTTCTTTACCCCTAAGGCTTGGAGAGCGGTGGCGAAGCGGTCTACAAGCTCCTTAAGTTTCCGGTAAGTTATCTGGCTCCCGAGGAATCTCTTACCAACCTTTCCCCCGAAAACAAGGGCTGGCCGATCTGGATACTTAGCGGCGCTATCATCCAGGAACTTATAGAGGGGGATAAGGGGGTAGGCAATTGATTGCGGGACCCCAGGATCGTAAAACTTATACCACACCTTCTCCATGGCTTCCCCTCCATTGGGTTATTGCTTTTCACAGCTAAAAGCTTTCGTTGCCTGAATTTAAGGATATTTTACCACAAACTTGTTCCCAACGCAAACTATAACTGTGAAATTCCCCACGTAGTTACCGCTGACGAACGCTGGCAGTTGCTCCCCTGTAGCCCAATTATACACTCCGATACGGAAACGGCAATCGCTTTTGGACCATTGTTGCGGGATTTTAATCTGGTGGGGGTCTTCAACGATATCCCCCGGCAACCAAACCGTTGGCGGGTAGTTGCGCTCATAGCCTGGAGCGTGGTCTTTTTGATCAATAATCTGGCCCGATTCATCAATCAGGTGAACGAAAACGGAGTAATCAAAGTCCGGCCTCTGCAATGCTTCCCAATACAAAATAACCGTGGCAATGCCACTGCTCTCATCCCAACGAATGTCGTAACCGCGAAGCCTGAACATGCCGCCAAACTCAATGTTGGTTTTGTATGGCACAAACCACAAGCGCCACTTAGGGATAGGCACAATTTCATAGGCCGGGGCTATGACCTTAACCAACGCAAATACAGCCATTGAGGCTAAAAACAGAACAAAGGCTGAGACTAAGATTGAGGCTAATTTCTCTCGCCTTGGCAGTAAGCCTGTTAATCCCCAGCTTAAAACGATGGCGATTGGGGCAATTGCGGGGAACATATACCGCCCTTGATAAATAGAGGCATTCCATTTCGTAGCTAAAGCCAGCATGTAGGCCTCTTGAGCTATGATGATTAAGAAGAGCAAAACAATAGGAGCAGCTCTCTCTTTTTGGCCGCTAAGCCCATGCCGAAAGCCGCGGATTACCAAACCCAAAAGGCCTAATAGGCAAAGAGCTTTGAAAGCTTGGTAGAACCACTGTGGGGCCGGGACATTCATCCAGCCAAACACTCCCCAAAAAGAGCGGAATTGGGTGAAGAAGAAATCCTTTAAATCCCTCCATTGGAAAGGGGTATCACGCATGACAACTTTAAAAACTTCTTGGAAGACTTTCCATCCCATTATATCCCCGTAAAGGATTTGGTTCCGCAAAAACCACCACCAGGATAGAGCAACCGCTACCAGAACCATGCACAGAGCGCCCTGGGTTAATAGTTTGAAGGAGCGCTTTTTGATGGATATAGTTAGCAAAGTAATGCCAGCCACCGAAGCAATGACGAAGCCACCGTTGCCTTTAGTCAAAAAGCCCATGCCTATCAATAGGCCTAAGTAAATCCAATGCCGCATTCGCTCCGGCTGCTCTATTGCCCGCAAAATTTGCCACCAGCTGATGGTGGCAATCATGTTCATAAGGTTATCATTATTCACGGAACTGCTTATGAAGATAAACTGCGGATTAAAGGCTATTAAAGCCCCTGCCAATAGGCCAATCAAAGGGGACTCCGGAAAGACCTTCCAAGCGATTAAGATTGCGAAAGCGAGCGTAACCGTGCCCATCAGTATTGAACAAACCCTGGCTAAATGCAGGGCGAGGGATTGCCCACGGAAGGGGAAAGTCTCTGCACTCCCATGTAAGCTGGCGTTTATGTCATATCCACCTCGCATTGCCCAGATGAACTTGGGGTTTGGGCTGTAGGCTCCGGTTGGGTCCTTCAAATCGGCGGGCAAGGCGGCCAGCGCTGCAAGCGCATAGTAAAGGGGCGGCTGATGCGCCTCACCTAACTCGCCCATACGCTGCACGGGAAGAGAGCGCGTGGTGAGAAGGTGATAAATGTAGTAAAAATGCCCTACCTCGTCCGGGGCTTCAAACGGCGGTACTGTTACGCTGTAGCTGAGAGCTAACAGGAAGAAGGAGATAAGGAGAGCCAAAGCCAAAATAGTGGGAATATTTTTGTTCATCGGCTTCATTTCCCCTCCTGCTCTGAGTTTCCTAACCTGTTTCAAATTCCCGAACCACATTCTTCCCTATCAAGGAAGCGCTTGAAGGAGAAGCGGCGCATTGAAGAGGAAACCACATCACGGGCCTCAAGGCTTTGAAAAGGTAATAGATACTGCAAACTTGGCATTTGAGCTTTTCCCGCCGCTACGGGACGCCTCCCTAAGTTTAGACGGCATTAATTTTAGCTTTAGCCGAAAGCGTATGCAAATCTTCGCTCATGCCAACCGAAATCAGCCACCTTTGGCCGAAGGTTGGCCTCCGCCGACTTTAGTTGAACTGGGGAGAGGGGGCTTCGCCCGACGTAACTCTCCTGCGGAGGTAACCACGAGCGGTTCCCGAGGCAGTGGAAAGCGGGTTGACACCGTCGCTATTCGCTTGGGTAGCGAGAAATCTTAAATTTCCTCGGCTACCGGTTTGACCCTACCCTTATCAGGGCTTTACCCCTTGCAAGAGGGTAATGGGGGATAAAGGCAGCGCAGGATGCGCTTAAGCGTGGTCACGCTGATTTTTTGCCAAAGTCAATCGGTATCGCTTCTACCCTGGGTCCATTTTGACTTCCGGTAACATTTTAGGTGATAAATTACAGTCCTTTGACAAAGCCTTATGGTGGTGTATAATAAAGCTTGCTCAGACTAAAGCAAGGAGGAAAGCCATGCAAATAGCAGGCTTTGATTTCCCCGACGACCTTTACTACGATTCCAAGCACAGCTGGGGCCGCGTGGAGGGGAACATAGTCACTCAGGGCCTTACCGATTTTGGACAGAAGCTGGCAAAGGAAA
>CAZPWR010000106.1:0-9343 GCA_964590555.1 uncultured Anaerolineae bacterium
GCGGATAAAGCCTTAAGGAGATGGAGCGCAAGCTGTCTAAGCCTATCCCTGCCAGCATAGATAAACCCAAAGCATATAGCAACATCCACCGGGCGGGGGCCCTGAAAGAGGAGAAGCCTGGGACGAACTCGTAAAGCAGGCGATAGGCAGGATTAGCTCGGCCGAGGGCCAGGAATAGGCCTAAGAGAACCAGAGCAACCCAAGGCCACTTTTTCCTTGGGGAAAGGAAACCAACCAAAGCCAGAAGCAAGCACATGATTCCCTGGTAGGCGATGTACTCGGTAAAAGCCCTGGTTCCAAAAACAACCTCAGGCTTAAAGCCGATAGTGGGAAGGAGCGAGTAGGCAAGGAGGAAGGGGCGCAGGGAAAAGGCCGTAGCATCCTTGTAAGTAAGGCCATGGCTGCGGATAGATAAAGCTGCCAGTTCCAAAGAGGGGATAAGCTGAACAGCGGCAATCCCAATCCCAATGAGCAAAGCGCCCAAAAGCCGCAAAAAGCCTCGGCCTCTATCAATAGGGATTGAGAAAAGGACATAAACAGCAACGGCCACAAGGCTTATGTAGAAAGCTTGGAAGTGCCCAGCGAAAACCATAAGGCTAACGATAGCACTTGCGGCAAGGAGGTGACGACTTACCAAGAGGATGAGCAGGGGCAGCCAAGCTATTACTTCCAACTGGTTAATATGCTCAGCTTGGGCTACCAGGAAACCGCTGGCCGAAAAGCTCACGGCCGAAAAGAGGGAGGCCCAGGGAGAAAGCTTAAGCTCCTTCTTAGCCAGAAGCCAAGCGGAAAACCCAGCCACGAAGAGGTGCAAGGCTATGGAAAATTTAACCGCCTGCGGTGGGGTAAACCAAACCAGGAACAGCCAGTTGATCCCGTAGAAGAAGGAGAGCTGGACGTTGGCCAAAAGAGGACTGCCCATGAAAAGGTTCGGATTCCAGAGAGGGATTCGCCCTTCCTTTATAGCCTTTGCCGCCAGATGCCAGTAGGGGTAAAAATAGGTGAAAAGGTCCAACCCAGCCAAGATGCGGTTAGTGAAGAGAAGCTTGTAAGTCAAAGCAGCGACTGTTAGAACTAAGAAGGTTAAAACGAAGGGATTTGCCCTTTTTCCCAACTTTGCCTCCAAGGGGGAGGCTATTCTTCGGTTGCCAGGAGAGCAGCCCCCAAAGCTCCGATTATCTGGGGCTCCTCAGGCACGATTAGCTTCACTCCAAGCTCTTCTTCCAACGCCTTGACCACTCCTACGTTCTTAGCTACCCCTCCGGCGAAAGCCACTGGAGGAACTACCCCTATCCTCCTGGCCATAGCGCCAACCCGGCGGGCAATGGCCCTGTGAATGCCTGCGGCAATGTCTTCCACCGGCACTCCTTTGGCAATTAGGGAGACAACCTCCGATTCGGCGAACACGGTGCAAGTGTTAGAGATTTCGGCGGGGTTCCGGGAACGGAGGGAGATTTCCCCCAGCTCCTCCACCTTAACCTCCATCGCTTTGGCCATTACCTCCAGGAAACGGCCAGTCCCAGCAGCGCATTTATCGTTCATCACAAAATCTAAAACGCGCCCGTTCTTGCCCACCAAAATAGCTTTGCTATCCTGTCCCCCGATGTCTATCACCATCTTAACTTCGGGGTAGAGGAAGTTTATTCCACGGGCATAGCAGGAAATTTCCGTAACCTGACGGGAGGCGAAATCCACGCTTATACGTCCGTAGCCAGTGGCCACTATTGGCCCGACCTCAGTTCGGCTTAATCCTGCTTTCTTCAGGGCTTCCTCCAAGGCCTTTTCTGCTGCCTTGCGGCTATTGGCTCCTGTCTCCAAGATAGAATAGGCCAAAATTTTGCCGTCTTTCAAGATCAAGGCTTCGGCTGAAGCAGAGCCAACATCTATTCCCACCGGATAGCCCATTCTTCACCTCCTTCCCCCACTATTATATCGCCTTCTAACAAGGCTGCAACCGAAAGCGCAGGTTAACCCTACATTGCTTGCCCATTGTGGCCGTGGTATCATTAGGAGGGAGGGCTTGAACATGTTTACAATTAATGAGCTTGCGAGAAATCGGGTTTTCTTACGCCTTTTGTCTGCTCAATTTCTATCCCTTTCGGCAGTATATGCCCTCAATTTGGGCATCGTAATTCTGGTGGAGCTTGAGACCCACTCCAGCCTACAGACGGGAATCGTCATCCTGACCATAACCGTCCCTGGAACCGTAGCCAGCTTAGTGGCAGGTCCTCTAATTGATAAGTTCAGCCGACGGATGGTTTTGGTTACATCCCACTTGTTAAAGGCGGCCGTGGCCGGGCTTCTTTTCTTGGCTTTGCGCTTCTTAAAAGGCTGGCCTCTATTGCTTTCCGCTTATGCAGTAAATTTCTGCCTTTCAGTATTGAACCAGTTTACTTCTCCGGCTGAAGCCGCTCTTCTCCCCTCTATAGTCAGACGCACAGACTTAATCCGGGCCAATTCGGTTTTCCAAATGAACTCCCTTGCGGCCCAAGGAGCTGGGGCGCTTCTAATCGGACCTTTATTGGCTAAATTTTTAGGCCTTCAGAAAATGCCCCTATTTGCCCTTTTGTTCTCCGCTTTGGCCACCATTAACGCCATTTTCCTGCCAAAGGAGGCACAACCTCCTGCGCCCAGAAAGTTAAACCTCTGGGAAGAGCTGCAATACGGGTGGAATTGGATTGCCAAGGATGGGTTGACCAAAACCGCTGTCTTTCAGCTGAGCATTGCCACCTTGATAATGTTAGCCCTTTCTGCCCTCCTACCTGGCTTCGTCTATCGGACTATGGGATGGGATTCTTCGCGGTTCCTTTTGGTTGTAGCACCGATTGCTCTTGGCTTCATAGGCGGAGTTATTATCCTTAACCGTTGCCCAAGCCTTATGGCTTACGAGGATTGGGTCTGTTCTGGCCTCCTGGGGCTTGGCGCTTCCATATCGGCCATTGCCCTCTTTGGGGAAAAGCTCCCCGACCTTTTGGGGCTTCCGGCTTTAATTAGTGGCGCCGGCTTGGCTTTAGTTTTCATACCAGCTAGAACAATCCTTCAAGAAAGGCCTCCTGCTCACCTCAGGGGCAGGGTCTTTTCCACCCAATACCTCGTGGTAAACGCCTCTTCAGTAGGTGTTACCATTTTCAGCGGAGGCATGGCCGACTTTTTGGGGATAAGGCCAACGATGCTTCTGCTGGGCCTTGTGGCTATGGCTGGAGGGATAATCAGGGGGAGAAGCTCAGGAAGAAGGCCAAAAGGGCCAGGAGCAAAGCAAGGAGAATGAAAGGCCAGTTGGCAATTATAGCCTCTTTCCACCCTTCAGCCTCTTCCGCAGGAAGCGCTTCGTGCGAGCCCAATAGGGCCGAAGCAAAAGCCTGAACATTGGGCGGACGAGAATCCGGGTGCAATTCCATAGCCCATAGGATGGCCTTTTCTACATGGGGAGAAATGGCAGGATTTATCTTCCGAGGTGGGTTGAGAGAGCTTGGATTCAGGAAGCGAGTTTTGGCATCAGGTGGGGGCTGGCCAGTGAGGAGGTGGTAAAGAGTTGCTCCAAGGGAATATATGTCCGAGCGTATGTCCGTTGTACCTGCTTCCCCCGCATATTGCTCAAGAGGAGTGTAAGGGAGGGTCCCCCTGCCTTCCAGCACCGTTATGGTCCTCTCCTCATCGGAATATAGGACTTTCACCAGCCCAAAATCCACAAGCTTAACTGTCCCCGCAGGGGTGAGCTTTATGTTGGAGGGCTTTATGTCCCGATGAAGGATGGGGGGATTCTGGCTGTGAAGGTAATCCAAGGCCGAGCAAAGCTGTTCAGCCCATCTTAAGACCAGTTCTTCATCCAGAAACTTGCCTTCTAACCTCACCTCATTTACAATAGTCTTGAGGTCTTTGCCAGGGACGAAATCCATCACCAAATATTCCCTGTCGCCTTCGGAGAAATAATCGGAAACTTTTGGAAGGTTGGGGTGGTCAAGGCGGGCCAGAATGCTGGCCTCTTGGTAAAATTGGCGCTTCAATTCTTCCACAGCTTTGGGGTCATGAGCCAGCGCGGGGATTACTTCTTTTATAGCGCAAAAACGACCTTTGAGGAGGAGGTCTTCGGCCTTGTACACCGAGCCCATGCCTCCCCTTCCAACCATTTCCAGTATCTTGTAGCGGGAGCGTAAAATGGTCCCCGGGGGGAGGGGTTTGGCCAGCTCTAACATGTCTGCTGCCCAATGGGAAGGGCCTATATTAATCCTCAAAGAAGGGCCTGGGCGCGGAAAGGTCTGGGAATTGCGGCAGGAAGCATTGACCATAGGGCGCCACGATTCCTGCGATGTCTTCCTGCCCGACCGTAGGGTCTCGCGCTTCCACGCCCGCATAACACGCCAAGGTAAAAGCTTTGTCCTGGAAGATTTGGGGAGCAAGAACGGAACCTTCGTCAACGGTGTTCCGATAACCTCCCCTTACACTTTGAAAGACGGAGATGAAATAGCTATAGCCTTTGCTTTCAAGCTCCTCTTTGTGGACTCCGGAGCAACCGCCCCACTCGCTCCTGAGGAGCCACTTCTCAAGCTGGACAAAAGCGCTCGCAAAGTTTGGGTTAGAGGGAAGGAATTGAGTCCACCCCTTTCCCCCCTCCAGTTCCGATTGCTGGAGCTCCTTTACGATGCCTCGGGACGGGTTGTCAGCCGAGAAGAGATTGTTCAAGCCCTTTGGCCAAAAGCTCACGAAGGGGTGACTGACCAAGCTATAGACGCTATAGTCCACAGGCTTAGGGTACGCCTCGCTTCCTTGGACCCCAACACACAATTCATTGAAACGGTAAGGGGGCATGGTTTCCGCCTCGTCATTCCCTGAAGAATTCCACCACTTCTTCTTCCACCGAAGGCAAAACTTCTATTGCGCTTATCCTGTGCCAGGGGAATATGACTACATCAACATTGGCTTCTACATACTCTACAGGTTTCCCATCCTTCCGACGGACCCCAGTGCATATGATGCAATTATCTGAAGGATCAGGCAGCTTCTCCATCTCAGCCACTATCGGCTCTTCTCCTACAAGGTGGATTACAACCGTGTAAGCCATACTCTACCCCTCCAAGTAGATTTTCAAGATTTCTCCCCCTAAACGAACCTCATCTCCCGAAGCCAAGGGTTCCGGAGAAAAGGGCAGAAGGCGGCGGTTATTAATGAAAGAGCCGTTTGAGCTACCCAAGTCTTCGGCGTAGACCTTCCCGCCTTGGCGGAACAGGCGAAGGTGCCTCCGGGAAACCCCTTTCTCAAGCCCTCCTTTATTGGATAAATCCAGGTGGGGCCTGAAGCCCGCGGCTGGATCTGCCCGACCGATGATTATCTCACCCTCCAAAGGCATCTCTATTTTCCACCCATCAGTAAGGGAAACGAGTTTAACCATGAGCTTTTCCTCGTGAAATAGAGGCTCCCCGCACTCTTCACAGAAAAGTGAATTGGGCAAATTCTCAAACCCGCAAGCTGGACAGCGAATCATTCTTCCTCCGGTGGTTTCAAGGCTAAAAGCCTTGTGCCGTAATAAAGCCTCTTGCGCCCTTCGGCCGAGAGGTCGCCCGTAGCCGGGAGGAACTTTGCTTCCTCCTTGGCCAGAAGGGCAAGGTCTTTTTCCCCAGCTTTCTCCAATTGCTTGGCCAAGAAAAGCAATCTTTGGCTTGCCTTCCCCCTCTCTCCCCTCTGGATTTCTCTCCAGGCCTTTTCCCTAAGCTTGAAAATAGCTACTTGGCTGGCTGCCGTCAGGATTTCTTTTGGTATGCGCTCCCCTTCAACCCCCTCGGCTATGGTTAAGTAAACCTCACCCCGAGCTGAAAGCTCCCCCTTTAAATCTCCAAATTCCCACCTTAAAGCAGAGTAATGCCCGGCCGGTAAGGGAGGGACTACTAACTCTGCAAGCAGGCGAACGGAACCACTCAGTGGACCTAAGAAGAACGACCCCTCTTCCATCGCCAACCTGCTCACTTGAGGGTCAAGCCGGAAAAACCCCTTAAGGTTTATCCCCTCCCCAAACTCAAGCCTGCCTTTAAAAGTAGATACAGCGCCCATTAAAGCCCTGACTCGCTCTTGAAAAGTCCTTGGGAGTTCTTTATGGTGAGGGATGTAAGAGCTCACACCACCACTCGCCTGTGCGACCGCTTCCAGAAGTTCCTCATTCCAGTCCGTTCCAAGGCCAAAGGCTGCTATGGATATCCCCTTGGCACCTGCTTCCCTGGCCAGCCTTATGCATTCCTCCTCATCCCCGTAGGTCTGACCGTCAGTGAGCAAAATCATGTAGTTAATGCTTTCCCGAAGGTCCCTTACTTTGAGGAGCTCAGATAGACCGGAGGAGATGCCATGAGACATTTCCGTACCCCCTTCAGCTTTTACCTTCCTTAGAAGGCTTGAAGCTTTCCGGGGGTCATGCCGGCGAGAAAGAGGTAGAATTACAGTGGCTCTATCGTTGAAAGTGACTAAAGCTAAGGCATTTTCTTCCTTAAGGTTGCGCAGGACCAGTTCTGATGCCTTTACCGCGCTTTCCAGTTTAGGCCCTTTCATGGAAGTGCTCGTGTCTATAACCAAGCAGAGGTTCAGAGGCTTAGGCGTTATGGCATGGTCTTTTTCGGCGTGGATGGTGAAGAGAACATACCAGGCCTGAGGTTCAGGCAAAGGCCGTAAAGCCCTTTGGCTTAAGAGAACATTGGCCCAAAAAACTCTTTCGGGGTACAACCCCTTTGCTCTGAGCCAATCGTCATACCTTCGGCGGCGCTCCGGGTCCCTGAGGACCTCGTAAGCCTCTTGGAGCTGGCGAAAGAGGAAAGCGGTCTTGAAAGCCCTGAGCACATCAGGGTGATATTCTTTGACCAAGCGCTTGTAAGCTCTCTCAATTTCCTCTTGAGAGGCGAAGGGTGATACCTCAAGAAGCTGGTAATAATCAGGCCTGAATTCTTCCCCCACAGACCCGCCCCCTTTCAAGCCCTAAGAAGGGATAGCCGGCAAAGCGTAGAGCTTGCCGTCGCAAGAACCTATGTAGATAGTTCCTCCAGCCAAAGCGGCCGAGGAAACTACTGGCCCCCCAGTCCGGAAGCGCCAAATAAGCTCCCCCTTAAAAGCATCCACACAGTAAATGAAGCCATCCACTGAGCCGAAATAAACTCTTTCCTCCTCAACCCTCGGCGAAGAAGTCACTTGGTCCCCAGTAGTAAACTTCCAAAGCAGCTTCCCATCCTCAACCCTGAGAGCATATAAATTGCCATCAGCAGAACCGACATATACAATGCGCTCGGCTACAGCTGGCGAGGAGACTACAGGCTTACCGGTCTTGTAGCGCCAAACAACCCATCCTGATAGAGCATTGAAAGCATAGACGTAGAAGTCAAACCCCCCGATAAAGAAATAATGTTCCCACACGGCCGGAGAGGAAACCACCCTCCTTCCGCAGTAGTGGCGCCAAACTGGATAGCCATCTGATACTTTAAGAGCGTAGATGAATCCGTCATCCGACCCGAAGATTACCCGGTCTTGGAAAAGGGCAGGGGATGAGCGAATTGCCCCACCAGTGGTGAAAACCCACCTCAATTGTCCCGAAGCCGCATCCAAAGCATAGAAGTTTGCGTCATCAGAACCGAAGAACAAAGTCTCACCATAGACCTTAGGAGATGACCGGATTTTGCCCTCGGTGGAAAAAACCCAAAGCGTCCGACCTGAGGCCAAGTCCAGAGCATAAAGGTTCCCGTCCTCCGAGCCGAAGAAAACCATCCTCCTCCAGATGAACGGGGTAGAGACCACCCCGCCTTTGGTTGGGTATTTCCAAAGCATTTTTCCTGTTTCCGAATCCAAGGCGTAAAGGTTGTAATCGTAGGAGCCAATGTAAACCGCCTTGCCAGCTACAGCCGGAGAAGAACGGATTTCATCTTCACACTGGAAGGTCCAAAGTGGTTCAATCGCCTGCGCTTCCTCTTCCCTTAACTTGACAAACACCGGCGCAGTGAGAGGCCGCTTGCTCCCGAAGGCTTTGAGTATAGCTGTCCTCATCTCCTCAACGGAGGAGAAGCGCTTATCCATCTCATACTCAAGTGCTTTCATTATGACCGATTCCAGGGCAGGTGGGACCGCAGGGTTTATAACTCTTATAGGGCGTTCTTGAAAGGAAAAGGGGGGCTCAGTTCGAGGGTCAACCTTGGTCAGCAAATGGTGCAAGGTTGCGCCTAAGGAGTAGATATCGCTTCTTGGGTCCATGATTCCTCGGTACTGCTCAGGAGGCGCATAACCTTCAGTCCCGACCATGGTGCCCTTTATGCCTCTTTGGAAGACCCTGGCAATTCCAAAGTCCACCAGCATTATCCTTCCTTCAGGGGTAAGCATTATGTTGGAGGGCTTGAGGTCCCTGAAGATTATGGGGTTAGGCTTGTGGCTGTGCAGGTAATGGAGGACATCGCAAAGCTGCAAGGCCCAATCTACTACCGTTTCCACGGGCAGAAAACCGGGGGTTTCCCGCAAGATTGTCTCCAGGTCCTTTCCTTCTACGAACTCCATAATCAGGTAGCTGCGCTGTCCTTCAGTGAAGTAATCGTAAACTTTGGGGATAGCAGGGTGATTGAGGGTTGCCAATATTTGAGCTTCTCGGTTGAAACTGCTTACGCTTTCTTGGTAGGCGGCTGGGGAGAGGTCGGAGAAAATCTCTTTAACTGCGCAAATCCTCTCAATCCCCTCAAAGCGTCTATCCCTGGCCTTATAAACAGCCCCCATTCCCCCCACCCCCAGAACTTTCAGTATCTCATAGCGCCCTTGGAGCACAGTCCCCTGCTCCAGGACGGAATAAGCCTTAGGTTCTGGGAGCTGCACCCTTTTTGTCCCCAATTCTTTATCCATGCCCTGCCTCCTAAGTTAATTATAAAGGTTCCAAGGGTTTAACGCAAAGCCTTTCACGCCGACCTTTATTAAATCGGGAGGTCCAGGGGGCGAAGCAAAATTATGTTCTGAACAATGCTCGATCCCTTTCCTGCTGACCATCGTCCTTAAGGGGAAGGGCGCTTAATAGAGTACGCTTGTTAAGAAATGCTTTCGCGGAAGCCAAGGGTTCAGTCAAGTCATAACGGCAGCTTGGCTAAAATAATTACAAAGTCAGCTGTAATGGGCCAATAGCCTCATCCCCTTTAAGCACAGCCAGAGCAAGGCCACAAGTGCTGTAAACTATGAAGCGAAGCCTATTACGGGCATCGCATGCTGCCCATTGGTATCGGGGCAAATGGTGACGGCTTAGATGAGTTACAAGCTTTGTCCCCAAACTCCCTTAGTAAAGGATAGGGGATCTTGAGTTTCCCAGGCCCAAAAGGCGGGATAAACACTTTTTCTTTTCAAGCCCATAACG
>CAZPWR010000107.1:0-2047 GCA_964590555.1 uncultured Anaerolineae bacterium
GAACTAAGGAACCTGGAGGGCTTAGGGACTTAGCATAACTTGATGCTACCCCCTCTGGGGAAGGTGGCCAGAAAGGGTCGCCAGGGATGAATTCTTGCAGTTTACCTGGAACGAAGCGATCGCCCAGGCTCATCTTTTGCCTTTAAGGTACTCCGGAACGGTCAGGACAAAGACCGTGGATATAGCTGGGTCAAGCATTCGGAAACGGATGCGGGGGTCAATCTCTTCCAAGTCCCTGGAAGTGGTGATGACGGTCGGGAGGCGAGCCACGTAGCGGTGATTGAACAGCTGGTAGAGCTTTTCTTTAGCCCAAGGGGTAGCGCTTTCAGTCCCAAGGTCATCCAGGACTAAGAAAGGAGCATTGCGGACTTCCTCAAAAGCTCGGTCGTAGGAGACGGGGCTTTGCGGGCTAAATGTTGCCCTTAGGTAATCCAAGAGGTCGGGCACTACGACGAAGATGACTTGATAGCCTTGGCTGGCCAAGTGGTTAGCGATAGCTGCAGCTAAGTGGGTCTTGCCGCAGCCTGGGGTTTTGCCCATGATGACGAGCCAGCCTTCGGGTTTGCGAGCGTATTCTTTGGCGACGCGCAATGCTTCCCTGAGGTTACGACGCTCCTCAGGCCCCATCTCCACTTCGTCAGTCCTAAGCTCAAAGTTCTCAAAGGTCATGTGGCGGTAGAGCCCAAGGGCAGATAAGGACGAAACACCCTGCGAAGTTGCCTGGCGGTAATCCGGAGCTTTTATGGTTATAATCTCGGTGACATCGGGGTCGGCCAGGCGAGAGCGGAGGCGAGGGTCTATCTCCTCCAGCTCTAAATCGGTGGTAATGACGGTTGGGAGGCGAGCCAGGTAGCGGTGGTTTAAAAGCTGGAAAAGCTTCTCCCGAGCCCAGGAAGTTGTGGAATGAGCGCCAAGGTCATCTAAAATCAAAAGGGGTGCATTGCGCAGTTCGTCAAACCGCTCATCGTAATCCACCTGGGAACCCGGGGAGAAAGTTGTCCGGAGGTAATCCAGCAGGTCAGGGACCACGATGAAGATAGCGGGTTCCCCCTTTTGAAGGCGGTAATTGGCTATGGCTGCAGCCAGGTGGGTCTTGCCGGACCCGTACCCGCCTTTGATTAGGAGCCAGCCCTTTGGGTTTTGGGCGAAGCGCAAAGCCGATTCGTAAGCAAGCCTTAAGTTGCGGCGCAGTTCCTCTGAAAGCCCAACCCCTTCAGGCTTGAAGGTCTCAAAAGTCATATCCTTCAAGTAGGAAAGGCTTGTCCATCGCCCCAGGTGGGCCATCCTCCTTTTTTCCATCTCCTTGAGCTTGCACTGGCAAGGGATAAGCTTTCCGAAGTCAGGATGACCTACTGGGACGTCTTTGATGAAGAAGCCTTTCCCTTTGCAATAGGGGCACACTTCGGGCGTCTCAGTACTTGATGAAGCGGGAGTATTTGCTTCGGAGGAAGCTGTACCGGTCCTCTTCAGGAGATCGCTTAGCTTTTGCATCCTCTTTCCCTTCCGTAGCCCCCCTTTCCAATATCCGCTTTATGTACCTCCAGTTTCTGATGTTCCTTTCCACCGCAATCTTGAAAGCTTCTTCAATCCACCCCTGCGGATAGGTGGCCTCGGCTTCCATAAGCTCTTGGGCAATCAAAGGGGAGACAAGGCCTATGTTCTGCTCGTAAAGGACGAAGATATTAGGCCTGGCTTCCATAATCGTGACCTTTTCTGCAGGTAAGCCTTCCAGTTGTAGCTCGCCTTTGGATGCTTTCTCCGCTGCCTGACGGCCACGCTCGCTGTTGAGGAAATAGAACTCTTTTTCCTGACCGTCCGCAGAAGCCTTGACCAGAAGTAGGGTCCCGCGAGCAACCGCCCTTTCCAGCCCTTTCTTAAGGTTTTCCTTGGGGGAAGACCCTCCCAGCTCCAAGGCTTTTAAGAGTGCAGGGTCAGATTCCAGCTCTTCAAAGCTGACGTAAGGAGCCCTGTTTTTCCGATGCTCTATGAGCCAGAAGATGTAAAGTGTAACCTTAAGCTCCGGGAGGTTGTCTATGTAAGGGAAAAG
>CAZPWR010000108.1:0-3722 GCA_964590555.1 uncultured Anaerolineae bacterium
CTTTGACCCCTCCCACAAAGTGCCTTGCTGGTGCATTACTGGCTGGTTGAAGCCAGGATACTGCTGGAAGAAAGGAGCATAGCCTCAGGCCCTTATCTCCTGCCTCTGGAAGAGGACGTCGCTCAAGGCAAAGAGCCAGATGGTGGAAGCGACAAGGCCCGTTAGGTGCGGCCAGATGAGCATTAAGCTTTGGCTCAAGGGCAGAGGTGAACCGAGGATTGCCCCTTGGAGCTGGAAAGTCAGGAGCGGCCCAAGTGCTCGGACTTCGGGCCTGAGGAGGGCCAGGGTAATCTCGCCGTAGAGGATGTTGGGGGAAATGCGCGATAGAGCCAACGCCGCCTGAATTTGGGCCAAGAATTCCTCCGGCAAGCCGAACCGAACAGGCCGCAGGACAGGGGCTAATACGTCCGCTATCATTCCCCAGAAAGCAGTGAAGAAAAGCCACACAGCCATTGAAGCCAAGGCCGCTGTAGCCGGCTGTCGGAATACGACGGAGAAGAGGAGGGCCAGGGCAAGCCATATGCCGCCGTAGAACACGCAAGCCCCCAAGTAAATGAGCCCTCTGAGGACTTCTTCACCTCTGGGAGGAACGCCGAGGAAGATTAGCCCCAGCCCCATAACCAATAGCCATATCGTTACCAAGACTATGGCCAAAGTGAAGAAGCCAGCCAAGAATTTGCCGAAAAGCAAAGCATCCCGGTAAATGGGTTGGGCAAGGACCCTGGAGATGGTCCGGCGGTTGAATTCGCCATTCACAGCATCAAAGGCCAAAGCTATGGCCACCAAGGGCACGAGGAAACCCATGAGGCCGACGAAAGCGGGCAACGGGTCCTTGTTCACCGTGAACAGCTTGAGGAAGAGGAAAGGGTCGTGCCCTATCACTGCCCTTATTTCCTGAACTGCAGCGTAAACAGTCCCCAAAGCCGTAAGAGCAATTAGAACCTCCAAAATCTGCATCCGAGCGCTGGTCAAATGGTCAGCCATCTCTTTGGTCACAACGGCCCAAAGGCCGGTCCAAGGCGACCCTTCCCGAGAAGGCCTCATTTTTCCACCCCCCCTTTCTCAAAGTAGCGGGTATAGATTTCGTCAAGGCTTGGCTCTTCTACCATCACTCCCCTGAGCTTGCCTTCAGCTTCCACAACGGCCCGCACTGCCTCGGCACGCAGATCCTCTTCGGCCCGCAATTCGTAGATATCTGGGGCCTGATAGCTTACTTCTTGGACACCGGGGATGCGCTTGAGCGCCTTAATTATGGCCTCGGGAGAGCCCTGCGCCTCCAGCCTTATCCGGTAAGCGCTCCCCAGAACCTCTCGGGCAAGCTCTCTAACAGTCCCCTCCAAAACCATCCTCCCCCGATAGAAAAGCCCAACGCGGTCGCAAATCTTCTGAACTTGGGAGAGGATGTGGGATGAAAGCAGTATAGTTATCCCCTGGCCCTTGAGCTTCCGGATTAGTTCCAGAAATTCCCTCGCACCTTCCGGGTCCAACCCTTGGGTAGGTTCATCCAAGATGATGAGCTTCGGCTCCTTAATCAAGATTTCGGCCAAACCGAGGCGCTGGCGCATCCCGCGGGAAAAGGTAGCCACAGGTTTATCGGCAACCTCTTCCAGCCCCACTTGCTTCAGGGCCCGCTCTATGCGTTGATATGCTTCCCGGCGGGGCAAACCATTGAGCTTGGCTATGTAAATCATGTTTTCCCGGGCTGTGAGGTCATCGTAGAAACCGACCAGCTCCGGTAGATATCCTACCCTGGACTTGACGCTTAAAGGTTGGCGAACAGGGTCAAACCCAAGCACCTTTACGCTGCCTGAGGTTGGCTCCGTTAGACCCAGTAGCATCAATATCGTAGTGGTTTTACCAGAGCCGTTTGGCCCCAAAAGGCCAAAGACTTCTCCAGCGTGGACCTTAAGGTTAAGCTTGTCTACAGCTGTTAAATCACCGTAGCGCTTGGTAAGCTCCTTGGTCTCTATAACCAGCTCCTGCATGGCTTACCCTCGCCTTTGGTTTTTGGGAAAGGGCTGTGGCCCCATTTGCCCCCCGATAGATATAAGATGAAAAGACACCTCCCAGACCCCTACAGAGGGCTCCACCCATAGCCCCCACTCATTCGGAGGGGCTTCCCCGCTCCCGCTGGCTCAGGATTCGCCAGAGCTTCGGGTCCCATTCGGTAGTGGGATTGACCCCCCTTTCCCCCAATGAGTGGTTAGGTTTTGGCAACTTGCCTCAGTTTTGCGGGGACGCCCCCATGCCCTTGCGAGGGGTGTTACAGGTGCTTTTCCCCCTTGGCTTAAGGTTTGCCATGATTTTACCCCAATAGGGAGTGGGAGAACCCCCTTTAAATCCATTACCTCCGCCCGAAGCGCATTACCGCTACGGAAACCACCAGAACGGCCACAGCTATTATCGCTACGCCCACTACTCCCCAAAGGGTTGAGGTAAGGACAGTTATTCGGAAATCGGCGGAGGTGCTGGAACCCTCTTTCGGCGTAGCCCTGATTGTAAGCATGTAGTCGCCAGCAACGGCCTTCTCCCCAGGGCGAACTTTAGCAGTTACTTCCACCTGGGAGCCAGCTGGTATCTCGGCAATTTCCTCCTTTGGCTCAAACTCCACACTCCAGCCCGAAGGTTCGGAGGCACTAAGCCGTACCCCGTAGGCTGGGGCTGAGCCCGTGTTCCGGATTATTATCTTGATGGGGGATTGGCGCCCAGCATAAGCCTGGCCGGAAAGCCTTCCATCGGGGGTAGTGATGGACAAGCGAGGCTGGCCAGTTATTTCAGCTACAACTGTAGCGGTAGCGACTGCTTCGTGCCCCTCAGCCCTTAGATTTATGGAGTAACTTCCGGCCGGCAGCTCGGCGAAGGGCTCAACTTCCACGGTCAAGCGTTCGGAGCTATTGGCTTTTATGGGGATGCTGGATACATCCTTGCCAATGGATTTGAAGCTGACGATAAACCCTTTCGGAGCCTCGGCGCTCAGGTTAACCGTTATATCCTCATCCCCCTCGTTCTTTACAGTAACATCGTAACGGAAGGTGGAAGTAGAAGTGCCCTTGAGGGTCGGAAGCTCCACCTCCATGGAAAGCTTAGGCGGGAGCTTCTCCTTGAAGACAAGCTCCAGTGGGAACGAAGCAGTAACGCCAGAGCTTTCAGCGACCACTTGGAAGGAGAAGGAGCCTGAAGAAAGGCCAGCTGGTGGCTCAAGCC
The DNA here is from genome assembly GCA_964590555.1 of uncultured Anaerolineae bacterium. GTDB lineage: Bacteria > Chloroflexota > Anaerolineae > SpSt-600 > SpSt-600 > SpSt-600. Next base: position 3,205 of record CAZPWR010000108.1, read on the forward strand.
TGAGGCTAACTGAGGCCTCCTCGCCCGGTTGGACGAATACAGCCTGGATTATATCCCCGCCGCCGCGGAAAGTAGCCGTCCACCCCTCTGGTAAGCCCTTAACTTCAAGGCGGACGGTGCGTGGAACAGTACCGTTGTTTTTAATCGTGAGGTCAAAAAATGGGGTTTTACCTGGTTCAATAACGCGCGAGGGGTAGCGAGTGAAAATGGCCAGCTCCCCAGAATTCCCTCCCTGAGCAAAAGCTGGTGCAGCAACCAAAGCCAACAAGATAACCAGAGCCAGCCACCTTAGCCCTCTCATCCCCATCACCTCCGATGGAAGTTTGAATACATAAAATGATTATATTCCCCCCCTCAGGTCTGTCAAATTTTCAGTCAGCTCGGCACGGCTTTCCAGCGGAGTTGGCAATCGGCCCCTTTTACCCCCCTCGTAGGGGGGTTGCGGGGGGTTGGGCCCCCTTGCAGGGGGGTTACGGGGGGGTGGGGCACCCGCCGCTCGCACGCGCCTCGTCTCGCCA
>CAZPWR010000109.1:0-1779 GCA_964590555.1 uncultured Anaerolineae bacterium
CCGAACGGCCCCCGGGGGGCGAGGGGGCTTCCAGCGCCCTGTGCAGTCTAAGCCCCCCGGGCCCCGACGATTTTGGGACGCCCCCCTGCCTTTTAGCTTGCCTTTTGGGGGCTATGGGTATATAATTTAAACAAGCAAGTGGGGGTGGTTGGGCCCCGGTGGGCCCCGCGGTCTTCAAAACCGTCGGTGGGTGTCAGGGAGACAGCCACGGTGGGTTCGACTCCCATCCATCCCCGTCTTTACGGAGGCAAAATTGAAGCTTGTGGTAGCCGTAACCGGGGCTTCAGGTGCTCCCTTAGCTTTGAGATTGTTGGAAAACCTCTCTAACCACGAAGTTCACCTCATAATCTCCAGGAATGCGTGGCACGTGATAAAGCATGAGCTTGGAGAAGAGGTCTCTTTCCCCTGCTCTTTCTCTTACCAAGAGGATGATTTCTCCTCCCCCTTGGCCAGCTCCTCCTTCCTTTTTGATGCCATGGTCGTAATCCCTTGCTCCATGAAGACCCTTTCAGCCATTGCTCACGGCTATGCCGATAATCTCATCACAAGAGCGGCTGAGAATGCCCTTAAAATGAGCAAGCCGCTTGTCTTAGTCCCGAGAGAGACACCGCTCTCCCTTGTGGACATTGAAAACATGAAGAAAGCCAAGGAAGCTGGGGCGATAATACTTCCGGCCATGGTGGCTTATTACCACAAGCCTCGCACTGTGGAGGAAATAACAGATTTCATTGTAGGGAAGGTTCTGGACGTCTTAGGGATTGAGCACAAGCTATATGCTCGCTGGGGGGAGGTTAAGCGGCTGCCTTCCTGAACTTGATTAAGTAAGCCATTAGTCCGGCCAGGGAGCAGGCTGAACTTAAAACGGTTGCACTGATAGCCAGTTCTCGTTTGTGCCTTAAAGCCCAATGGGTAAAGGTTTGGAAGAGCGAAGGCTTTGGCTTGAGGAGGGTTAACACTTTTTCTTGCAATCTGGGAGAAGGCTTCGTGAGCCTGTAAATAAGGCTAAGCTCTTTTACAAGCTGAGCTAACTCTTTTACATCTCCGAGTTCGCCAGGGGAAAGGTTAGTCATTTCCCTTGCCCCTTCCTCATCGCCCTTTAAAACCCTATCGGTATACCGGTCAAGGAATTCGGCGATCAACTCCTCCATATTTCTCCTCCCTTTCCATCATCCTTAACACCTCAGGCCCTGGGATAGTTTCAGGCCAATGCAACCAATTAGCCTTCCGAGGGTTAAATTTGATTGAAGTCAATCACCTTCAAGGAGGTAGGCCATGACCAAGGAGGAGATTTTCCAGAAGGTGAAGAAAATCATTGTAGAAGTCCTTGGGGTTCCGGAGGAGAAAGTGACCTTGGAAGCTCGCTTTCGTGATGACCTGGAGGCTGACTCCCTGGATTTAGTAGAGTTAGTGATGGCTTTTGAAGAGGCCTTTGGTGGGACCATCTCCGATGAAGAGGCTCAGAAGATAGTCACAGTTGGCGACGCAGTGAATTACATCTACGAAAGGTTTGCCAAAGCTTAAAAGCGGACTTTATGAAGGCACGGTTAAGCTCGGTCTGGTGCGCTTAAGTTAATATTTGCCCAATTTCCCAAATCATGCTATACTTAAATCAAAGCCGGGCTGGCTCTGTACAAAAGCAAGGAGGCAAAGGGATGTCAAAGGGTAGATTTGTGTTAAGCTTGCTTCTCATCGTGGCCCTTTCAGCAGCCTTGCTCCCCCAAGCTTTCGCCAGCCCCCTTCCTCAAAAGCCTCCTTTTGAATCTGAAAGGGCACAAGGCG
>CAZPWR010000110.1:0-10752 GCA_964590555.1 uncultured Anaerolineae bacterium
TGGAGCTCGGCGGACTTGAAGGCTTGGTCCACATTTCGGAAATTTCCTGGAGCAGGATTGAACACCCCTCCCAGGTCCTTAGCCCCGGCCAAGAAGTGGAAGTTTTGGTCTTAAACGTAAGCCCCCAAGAGAGGAAGATTGCCCTGAGCATAAAGCAGCTCCAGCCCAACCCTTGGATCGGGGTTGAGGAAAGGTACAAAGTGGGGCAGATTGTGAGAGGCAGGGTGACCAATGTCGTGGATTTTGGGGTATTTGTGGAAGTTGAAAAGGGGCTTGAGGGCTTAATCCACATCTCCGAGTTAGCCGAAGGCAACTTCATGCACCCCCGCAACGTCGTAGAAGAAGGGGATGAGGTTGTGGCTATGGTCTTAGAAGTTGATGAGGAAAGCCGTAAGCTCAGCTTGAGCACCAGGAGGGTACCGCGCTCCATTATCAAGAAGAAGAGATGAACTGGAGGGAAAGGCTCAGGAAACTAAAGCGGGCAGGCCCTTACGCTTTGTTGGCTCTCGGGAGCCTCACCCTTGTAAGCCTCCTGCCCTGGAAAGGTGGGATAATAACTGGATGGCTTGGGAGGTGGTGGCGGTTGTTGTTCGGGCTGGGGGCCTTCCCAGCCTCCTTCCTCCTCTGCTTTTTCGGATGGTCGCTCCGAAAAAAGGAGCCACCTTGGAGACTCTTGGCCGGCCTTGAACTCTGTTTCTTCTCCCTCCTGGCCCTTTTGCACCTCCTCTGGCCCACTCCCGACCCCCTGAGCTTGGCCTATGCTGGAGGAGGGGGAGGGTACGTGGGGTGGGCTATTTCCTCATCGCTTTCCACCTTCATGGGCAAGGTTGGAAGCGCTTTAGCTCTCCTGGCCTTAACTTTCTTGGGAGGAAGCCTGCTTGGCTCCCCAGCTAAAGCGTCAGCTCCTCAACCTCCGCCCCCTAAGCCTCAACCGAAATCCCCTCCACCTAAACCTCAAAAACCTCAGCCTGCCCCCGCACCCGCAAAGACTCCAAAGGACCTCCCGCCCATGGACTTATTCCGCTCGCCCAAACCGAGGAAAACCGAGGAGATGGACCTGCAAAAGATAGCCCAGCTTTTGGAAAGGACCTTAGCCGGGTTCAACATCCCGGCCAAGGTTGTGGCTATAAATCCCGGCCCTGTAGTAACCCAGTTCGGGATTGAACCAGGCTTTGTGGAAAAAGTGGGGAAAGATGGAAAAATCCAGCGCACTAAAGTCAGGGTTGCCCAGATAGTCGCTCTGGCCGATGATATAGCCCTGGCCCTTTCCGCATCGCCCATACGCATTGAGGCTCCCGTCCCCGGCCGCCCATACGTCGGGATAGAAGTCCCCAATAAGAAGCCTGCCCTGGTCACCCTGCGCGAGGTAATGGAAAGCAGAGAATTTCGCCAGGCAAGAGGCTCTCTCAAGCTGGCTTTAGGGAAAGGGGTGTCGGGGGAACCTGTGATAGCTGACCTGGCCTCCATGCCCCACCTGCTCATCGCCGGAGCCACCGGTTCCGGGAAAAGCATATGCATAAATTCAATCGTAACTTGCCTTGTAACTCAACACCCGCCCGAAAAGCTGCGCTTAATCCTCGTAGACCCAAAGCGGGTTGAGCTTGTGCACTTCAATGGCCTACCTCACCTCATAGGCCCGGTAATCGTAGAGGTAGAAGAGGCCATAAAGGCTTTAAATTGGCTATTGAGGGAAATGGAAGCCAGGTACGAAAAATTTGCTCAACGTGGGGCCAGGAACATTGAAGAATACAACGCCAGCTATCCAGCAGAGCCAATGCCTTGGATAATCCTCATCGTGGATGAGCTGGCGGATTTGATGCTTGCCGCCGCTGATGAAATGGAAAGGACGCTTGTACGCCTGGCTCAGCTCAGCCGGGCTACCGGAATACACCTCATCCTAAGCACTCAGAGGCCGAGTGTGGATGTGATAACCGGCCTGATAAAGGCTAACTTCCCGGCCCGGATAAGCTTCTTGGTTACAAGTCAAGTGGATTCCAGGGTAATCCTGGATATGGCGGGGGCCGAGCGCCTCCTGGGCAAAGGAGACATGCTCTTCCTCCCCCCAGACCAACCTTACCCAATAAGGGTGCAAGGGTGTTATGTGTCCAAGGAAGAAGTAAAGAAAGTGGTTGATTTTTGGCGGGCCAGGAGGCCGTTTGAAGTGCCTCCGTCCGCCCCCTGGGGGAAAGGAGCCCCCAAGAGCGAAGAAGAGGAGCTCATAACGGAAGCCTTGGGAGTCCTTGCCTCCCACAAGCGCATATCCATCTCCCTCCTCCAGCGCAAACTTCGCCTTGGTTATCCGAAAGCTGCTCGCCTCTTGGAGACGCTGGAGGAAAGAGGATACGTTTACTACGATGAAGAACTAAAGGCCTATGTGCCTGCAAAAGGAGGGAAAGCCAATGAACCCTAAGAAAGAAGAACCTAAGAAAAAGAAAGAAGTCCTGGAAGTGGACGGCACCGTAATCCAGGCCCTTCCCAATGCCATGTTCAAGGTCAAACTTGACACCGGCCACGAAGTCCTGGCCCATGTCTCGGGCAAAATGCGCATGTACTACATCCACGTATTGGTGGGCGACAGGGTTAAGGTGGAACTATCTCCCTACGACCTTACGAGGGGCCGAATTGTTTACCGGTATAAGTAAGGGGCTGAAGAATCCTCTCATCTGGCGTGGCCTTATCTTCCTCATAATCTTGTGGTTTGTCATAAGGCCTGCCCCCATAATCGTTACCCTCGGCCCCCCTCAGAAAGTCGTCACCATAAACCCGAAGATGGGGGTCCACACCCGCCTCACCGATGAGGTTGAGGAATGGAAGATAAAACGGACCCTCCAGATGGTTCGGGAGATGGGGGCGCCGTGGATTGTGGAATACTTCCCTTGGGGTTATTACGAGCCTAAAAAGGGCGTTTACAGTTGGGCTCACCCCGATACTGTAGTGAAGCACGCTTTAAACCAAGGCCTTACGGTCATAGCCAGGCTTGGCTTTGTGCCCAAGTGGGCCCGCCCGAAGGACTCTATCTTCTCCTACCTGGACCCAGAGCATTACGATGACTTTGGGGATTTCGTTTACGCCTTTGTTGAGCACTACCGAGGGAAAATACGCCACATAATCATCTGGAACGAGCCGAACATTGCTTTGGAGTGGGGATACAGGCCGGTGGACCCAGAAGCCTACACCGAGCTTTTGAAAGTAGCTTATCGCCGGGCCAAAGAGGCTGACCCCGAAGTCCAAGTCCTGGCCGGAGCGCTGGCCCCTACCCTTGCCCCCCCTGGTGATCCTTGGGGGATGAACGATTTGGAATTCCTAAGAGGCATGTATAGGGCTGGGGCAAAGGATTACTTTGACATCCTCGCTGTCCACTCCTATGGCTGGACCTTCCCCCCCGATGACCCACCTGCTCCGGACAAGGTCAATTTCCGTCGAGTTGAGCTACTGCGCCAGATAATGGAGGAGAACGGTGATGCCCACAAGACCATAATCATAACCGAAGGGGGATGGAACGACCACCCTCGCTGGAGCAAAGCTGTTCGGCCTGGGCAAAGGGTGGAGTACACCATAAGAGCTTATGAGATTGCCCTTAAGGAATGGGAATGGTGCGAGGCTGTTTGCCTCTGGGCCTTCCGCTACCCTTGGGCTACTCACACCTACCAGGATTACTTCACCTTCGTGGCCGTGGACTTTACCCCTAAGCCCATATACTTAGAGGTGCAAAGATATGCCCGTGGTGAACTGGCTCAGGAAAAATTACCTTAAACTTCTGCCTCTCCCCCTTGTGCTCCTGGGGCTTACCATTTACCTCCTCTTTTTCCGGAAAGACAGCGCTTGGGAGGAAATCCTCAAGCGCGGCTCCATAGCCGTATGCCTTGACCCAAGCTACCCGCCTTTTGAGTATACCGACGAAGCCACGGGCGAGCTCCGTGGGTTTGATGTGGAAATGGCTAAAGCCATTGGAGATTACTTGGGTCTCAAAGTAGAGATACTGACAGTTGGCTTTGACGGCCTATACGATGCTGTAAAGAGCCGAAGGTGCGATGTAGCAATCTCCGCTTTGCCCTACGACCCTCTCCTAACACAAGATGTAGCCTTCTCTATCTCCTACTTTGAAGCCGGCCTCATGCTGGTGGTGAAAGAGGGGGAGGAGAACATACGCTCCCCGGATGACCTCAAGGGGAAGAAAGTGGCGGTGGAGTGGGGGTCAACAGGGGATGTAGAGGCGCGGCGCTTGAAAATAAAGCTTGGGGAACTGGAAATCAAGCCCTATCCGACGGTAGAAGAGGCCTTGCGGGCGGTGAAAGAGGGCCAAGCTGATGCTTGCTTTGCTGATGCTATATCCGCTTATTCTTTCTGGGGGCGAGAAGGAGGGGTAAAAGTTATCGCTCCGGCCTTAGTCAGCACCCCATACGTGGCCGCAGTCAACCTGAAAAACAAAGCCCTCTTGGGAAAGATAAACGAGGCCCTCTTCCACCTCCGAGATACAGGTTTCCTCCACTCCTTGGCCGAAAAATACTTTGGAGTTCGGCCGGCTAATCTATGGCCTTAACCTCCACAAAGGAAATCTTGCCTGCTTCTACTACAACCTTCCGCTTGTAAATATGCGGTCCAACCTTCACTTCCAGCACATACTCCCCTGGCTCTACATCGCCGAAAACAAAATTCTCCCTAAGCTCATCATCGGAATTTATCCCCCGCCCAAGCCGGTAAGTCCAAGTTTCCCGCCTATCTTTCCCTTCAAGGATCACCAACACCTCCGGAGGGAACCTCCCCTGCGCATCCAGGATTCTTCCGGCCACTATCCCTCGCCTCGGTAAAGGCTCTATCCACAGCAAGGGGTTCCGGGTAGAAGCATAGGAATTTTCCCCAACCCGCACTTCAAGGTGGAGGTGGTATCCGAGGGCAATGCCGCTTTTACCCACGAACCCAACGATTTCCCCTCTTTTAACCTTCTGTCCTGGTTCCACCAGGACCTTGGAAAGGTGGCCGTAGAGGTAATACACTGGTTGGCCCTTGTAATCTTGGTCAAGCTTCACAATGACCAAATTGCCGTAGAAATTGGTCGTGGGGCCGTAAGCAACCTGGCTATCGTCCCCGGCTACTACAACTTCTCCATCGCCTGCGGCCAGGACTTTTGTATCTGGGCTTCCGGCCATATCAATCCCGTGGTGGATGAGATACTCCCCTCCTCCTGTAGTCCCGTAGGGGTATAGGAAGTTTACCCACCCACCTTCATTTAAGGAAATAGGCCTTGCAAGCCACAGATGTGCTGGGTCCAATATTTTAGCTTGAGGCAAAACGAAAGGAGTTGGTGTCGGGATAGGCGTGGGAGAAGGGGTTGCAGTGGGGGTTAAAGTAGGGGTAGGGCTTGGGGCTGGAGTCGGGGTGAAAGTAGCGGTCGGAGTAGGCGTAAAAGTAGGGGTTGTCAAAAGCCCAGAGGGGGATGGCCCTTTCCAAACCTGAGAGGCGGCCACTATACCTGCAATCGCCAGCATCATCAGAAAAGCCAGACCGTTCTTGCCCTTCACCCTTAGCTCCTCCTATCTGAATTGCACGGATTATAGCACTTTACCGCCGTTAAGACAAAGTGGTACAGGGGATAGCCTTGCTCCTAACTTCCCGCCGCTTGAAATCGGCCTCCGCCGACTTTCCACCCCCTAACCCTCCTACGAGAGGGGTATGGGGGTCCAGGGGGTGAAACCCCCTGGCAGGGAACCTGGGGGATGTGCCCCCAACCTCCCGTAACCCTCCTGCGGGGGGTAAAAAGGGAGCTAATGGCCTTCCCCTGTAGTCCGCCCACAAGTGGGACCCAAAACCCTGGTAAACCCTCAGCCGACGGGGGCGGGAAAAACTTTTCACCCCTCTTTCGGCCTTCGCCGATGTTAAGCCTTAAGCAGCTTCACACACTGCATTTGCCCAAGAAGGCCAATTCCCAATCGGCGAAATCAATAGCGACAGCTCAGCCTGACGAAATTGGACAAACACAGACAGAATAAGTGCTTGACGGGTTCAGTCCCATGCGGTAAAATTTAATTACGCTCTCAGCGATGAGGGGAAGGCCGATGGAGGCCTTCCCCTTATTATGCTTTTAAGGAGGGTAGGACCATGAAAGGGAAAGCGGTGGTAGGACAATCAGGAGGGCCTACAGCTGTAATTAACAGCTCATTGGTGGGAGTTGTCCAAGAAGCTCTCAAGCATTCGGAGATAGAGGCTATTTACGGGGCAATAAACGGCATAAAGGGAGTATTGGAGGAAGAGTTCGTTGACTTGGGCCAAGAGCCGGCTGAGGTCTTGGAAGGATTGCGCCGAACCCCAGGAGCTGCTTTGGGAAGCATAAGGTACAAAGTGAAAGAAGGGGATTACGAGCGCATCCTCCAAGTCTTCAAAGCCCACAATATCCGTTACTTCTTCTACATCGGCGGGAACGATTCCATGGACACAGCCATGAAGCTTGATTCCCTGGCCAAAGAAACCGGCTACGAACTCCGAGTCATAGGCATCCCCAAGACCATTGACAACGACCTCGCCTATACCGACCATTGCCCAGGCTATGGAAGCGCTGCTCGGTTTGTGGCTATGGCGGTGAGGGATTCAGGGTGGGATACCAGAGCTATGAGGGTGAATAGCCCGGTTAAAATCGTGGAAATCATGGGGAGGAACGCAGGCTGGCTCGCCGGAGCAGCCGCTTTAGCCAAAGAGCGGGAAGACGATCCCCCTCACCTTATCTACGTCCCCGAACGGCCCCTCTCCAAAGATAAACTGCTGAGGGACGTAGAGGAGGCTTACCGACGCTATGGCTACGTAGTCATCGCTCTAAGTGAAGGGTTGGTGAACGAAAAGGGCGAGCCTTTTGGGGGAGAGTTCGCTCCTAAAGAGGTTGATGCTTTCGGCCACGTGCTCAAAGGGGGCGCTTCCGATGCTGCGGCCTCCCTCATAAAAGCTGAATTGGGCCTAAGCACCCGCATAGATAAGCCCAATTACCTCTACCGCTCCTTCTCCCTGGCGGTTTCGGAAGTGGACCGAGAAGAAGCTTACGAGGTAGGCAAAGCGGCAGTGTTAGCAGCATTGGCCGGAGAAACAGGCAAGATGGTCACTTTGATCCGGGAACCCGGCCCCGTTTACCGTTCCACCACTGGCCTTGTAGAGCTGGAAAAAGTGGCTAATGTAGAACGCTACCTCCCCGATGACTTCATAAACGGGGATGGCAATTTTGTAACCGAAGCTTTCATAGAATACGCCCGTCCCCTCATTGGAGGGGATTTGCCGCCTTACGCCAGGCTGAGAGGGGTAAAGGTGCCGAAGAAACTGCTCTAAGGAGGGGGTTATGCCGTTAGTTACCAGTAAAGAGCTACTTCAAAGGGCTTTTGAGGAGCATTACGCTATTGGAGCTTTCAACGCCAACAACATGGAGCAAATCCAGGCCATAGTGGAAGCGGCTCAAGAGGAACGAGCCCCTGTTATACTCCAGGTAAGCCAAGGGGCTATCCGCTACGCAGGCCTTGAGATGGCTGCTGGCATGGTGAAAATAATAGCATCGCAAGTTGATATACCTGTGGTCTTGCACTTGGACCACGGTACAAGCTTTGAGCAGAACATACTTTGCCTCAGGGCTGGCTTCACCTCGCTGATGTTTGATGGCTCCAAGCTTCCATTTGAGGAAAACGTAGCCATAACCCGCAAAGTCTGCGAGGTAGCCCATGCTGTGGGAATTCCCGTTGAGGCTGAGCTGGGCCAAGTCCTCCAGGTAACCGATAACGTCACGCCTGAAGATGTGGAGAAAGCCATGACCGACCCTGACCAAGCTGCTGAGTTCATCCGGCTTACAGGGGCGGACTCTCTGGCGGTAGCCATAGGCTCAATCCATGCGATGAGGTCTCAAGAAGCTACGCTGGACATTGACCGGCTCAAGGCCATCCGGAAGAAGGTAAACGTGCCCTTGGTCCTGCACGGCTCATCGGGGGTCAAAAATGAAAGCCTCTTAGAAGCTATAGAGAACGGGATAAGCAAGATAAATGTGGCCACCTACCTCAACCAGGCTTTCATGCGCGGCCTCAGGGAAGGGCTTGAAAAGATGCCCGATGAGGTTGATCCCCGCAAGGTTCTGGCCATAAGCCGAGAATACGTCAAGGAAGCGGTCCGAGAGAAGATAAGGCTTTTCGGAAGTGCGGGGCGGATAGACTCAACCGGCGGCTTTGTAAGCCCACGCAAAGTTTTCGGGGTTGTAAAGCCTGGCGACGTAGAGTAAATTCGCCTTCGGTTTAAGCCGCCAAACGGTTCCCCGAAAAGGGCGAAACAATTTCCAGCCGTCGGGAGATTGGTTGGGGTGCTTTACACCCTCACAACGGAGGTTAAGTGCCATCGCAGGCCGACGGTGCAGCCATCTCCAACCATCGGAGAAATTGCTTCGTCGCTTGCGCCGCCTCGGGGGAAGCTCCGCGGCGGCGGGTGTAATAACCTTTCTGAGGCAAGGGCACGCCCACTTACTTCCTGTGAGGGGATTAGGCTGAGAGTCCGCCAGAGTTTTGGGCCTCGCTCTAACCCCCCGGTCTATCCGGTTTGAGGGCTTCTTTTATCTTTTCTCTCAGCTGGTTTATGCTGAAAGGCTTGGTTAGGTAAAGTGAGCCGGTAGAATGGAGGAAAGCTTCCGTGGCTGGGGTGAGGACATCGCCAGTTATGAAGATGAAGCGGCTGGCGAGGTGCGGCTTAGAGGCCTTAACTCTCTCGTAAAGAGCTATCCCGTTGAGCCGAGGCAAACGCACATCCGAAATTATGAGGTCAAAGTCCTTTCCTTCCAAAATCCGCAGAGCTTTTTCCCCATCCTCTGCTAACTCCACCTCCATCCCCTCCTGGGCCAGGATGGTCTTAAGCACATTGGTTATGGCCACTTCATCTTCCACAACCAGGATTTTTAAAGGTGGAAGCTTCCCCTCCTGCTCTTTAAGGAGTTCCTCGGCCCACTTTGCCTCCTCCCCAGCTATCACTGGTATTTCCACGAAGAAGGTAACCCCCGGTTCAGGAGTATTGTTGCGGGCCCAAATCCTCCCACCGTGCTCTTTCACCAGATTGTAAGCAATGGTAAGCCCCATCCCTGTCCCCTTCTCCTTTGTGGTGAAGAAGGGGTCAAAGATGCGGGACATGTGCTCCTTGGGGATGCCAGGGCCATCATCGCAGAACTCAATCCGGATGAAATTTTCAGGGGTAAGGGAAGTCCTCACGGTTAAAGTCCCACCCCCATGGGCTTCATACATCGCCTGCTCGGCATTTATGATTATGTTCAAGAAGACTTGCTGAAGCTGTTGCGGGTCTGCCGATGTAAGTGGGAGGGAAGGGGAAAGCTCTTCCTTGACCTTCACATTTTCCACCCTCATCTCGTAAGCCCTGAGGGCCAAAGACTTGCGGACGAGTTCATTTATGTCAACGGTTTCCCTCTTAGGAGGACGTCTCCGGACGAAATCCAAAAGGTTCTGGACGATTCCGGCTGCCCTGCGGGCCTCCTCTTCTACCCACTTTAAACTTTCTTTAGCTTTCTCGGGGATTGAGGGATCCATGCTCAGAAGCTGGGCATGCACCAGGACTGAGGTGAGGGGGTTATTGAGCTCATGGGCCACCCCGGAAATCAGCTCACCGATGGAGGCAAGCTTCTCGGCTTGGAAGAGTCGCTCTCTCAGCTCCTTCTCAGCAGTCACATCCCGTATGGAATGGGCTAAGGCAACAATATTGCCCTGCTGGTCAAAGATGGGGGAAAGACCAATGGATAGGATCCGCTTAAGGTGAGGTTCTTCAATTTCCTCTACCACGGGTTTCCGGGTTGCTATCATTTTGCTAAAAGGGCAATGCGGAGGAGGGGCATTGGTGCCATGGACGAGGGAGTAGCACTTTAGGCCTCTTAGCTCCTCAGGGGATGAGAAGCCAAGGAGTTGAGCAGTAGCTCTGTTGGCCCTCAAAATCGTTAAATCTGTATCGGCAACGAAGATGGCATCGGATACGGAATTGAAGGTCAATTCCCATTCTTCGCCTAACAAGCGAAGTTCAGAGGTCAAGCGAGCATTGTATATAGCAACAGCTGCAGCTGAAGCGAAAGCCTCAAGCCGCTGGGCATCTTCCAGCGTAAACTGGCCGGGGCGGGTTCCATCCGCATTCAAGAACCCAATGGTCTCGCCACCGAACCGGATAGGTGCAGCAACATAGGAGCGGAGCCATTCAAAGCCGGGGACTTTAACCCATTCGGGGTCAGATTCAGTATCAGGTATGAGGACAGCTTTACCCGTCTCGGCCATCCGTTTAAGGTTAGGAAAGAGAGGGAAAATCATATCAACCAATTTATCAGCCACCCCAAATTTTTCATACCCTCGGGCCCGGACTACTTTCACCGATTCTCCTTCCAGGAACATGACGTTAAAGGCATCGCCTGGAATTAAGGAGCTGACATACTCAAGGATTAGGTCCAGGATTTCTTCAAGGTTTAGAGTGGAGCTAAGTTCTATTGCCGCCTGGGATAAGGCCTCGGCCAGAAGGCGGGATTTGCGCTCGGCCTGGAGCAGGCGGATGTTCTCCAAAGCTATGCCCATGTAGTCGGCCAGGATTGTGAGGAGGCGGATGTCTTCAGGGCTAAAAGCATCCATTCTCTCATCTTCAACGTTTATAACCCCGATAACTTGCCCCCTCGCCTTGACCGGGACATCTACTTCGGAGCGGGTAGCAAGGTCCCTTGGAGCTCTGATAAAGCGGGGGTCCTTTGTAACATCGGGGACATACACCAGT
>CAZPWR010000111.1:0-1679 GCA_964590555.1 uncultured Anaerolineae bacterium
TCTCGTAGGCAATTTCCGTACCGAACTGGAAGTTGAGGCGCCGGTCGTCAATGCTCCAGGATTTGTTTGTCTCCATGTAAATCCCTTCATCGGTGTCAGCGATTAGGTCTTCAAGCTCCCACTCGCCCGGCTCCAAGTTTATGTTAGTCATCCTTATGAGCGGGATGCGGTTCCAGCCATCGGCCCGCATGCAGCCGTTTGACCTCAGGCCAAGGCGGCGGGCGGGCTCGCGGCTCATGAGGTAGCCGACAAAGATTCCATCCTTAACAAGGTAATTGCGCTGAGCTGGGATTCCCTCATCATCGTAGCCGAAGGTGCCCAGGGCGCCAGGGATTGTGGCATCGGCGGGGAGGTTGACTATTTCCGAGCCGTAGCGGAAGGTCCCGAGCTTTTCAGGAGTGAGGAAGCTTGTCCCTGCAAAGGAGGCCTCAGTTCCGAAAACGCGGTCCAGCTCGCTTGGGTGACCACAGGATTCGTGGACCTGAAGGGCAAGCTGAGCCCCTCCGATGATGACGGTTGTGACCATAGATGGGCATTGGGGGGCATACAGTAGCTGGGCAGCCTCTTCCCCTGTCCTGGCTGCATTTTCCACCAGCTTCATCTCTTCAATGAACTCCCACCCAGCTGTCCCCTGGTGGCGCCCGAAGGAGTTGGGGTAAGAGCGTTTCTGGACATCTTCTGGGCTTATGGCGGTTGCTTCCAGTCCCCCGCCGCTTTCTACAATCTCCTGCTCTATGTAGCTTCCTTCCGTGCTGGCGAAGATTTTGAATTCCTTGATGAACCCCAGGCTTCCCCGTGCCACTTTGACCTCTTTAGTCCGGCGCATTTCGGCATCGGCGGCCAGGAGTAGCTCTATCTTCTTCTCCAGGGGGATTGAGAATGGGTCAATCTTGACCGGGGTCTTGTATTGGCCAACATGGACTTCGGGCGGGCCGATGTCCACATCCTCAAGCTTGGTCAGGGCGCTGGCTTTGGCTATGGCTACGGCCAATGCAGCAACTCTATCCACCTCTTCCGGGGTCAAGACCGATGAGCTGGCGAAGCCCCAAGCACCATCGGCTATGACTCTGACCCCAAACCCCGATGTTTCCTCTTGGGATATAGCTTCCACTACGCCATTTTTGACCGTTATGCTTTGCTCAGTTCGGTGGACGATGCGGATGTCAGCGTAGGAGGCGCCTTTGATTTTAGCTGTTTCCAGAGCACGCATTGCCAACTCTTTCATTGCTCCTCCTTCTCAGCGATGGAGTTCATGGGGGCCTTCGGCAAAGGCCCCCGCGTTATTCAGCTGCTTGGCTTGCCGGTTAGACCTTAGGTCTAGCCAAGTCCTCAGGCCCCCAGCCGGATAGGGTTGCCTGGGGGAAGTTCTCCTGGATTATTTCGTGGATTATCTGGGCATATTTGACTTTCTCACGGGCCATCTGGGCCAGGAATTCCGTGCTGGTCCAGGGCTTGTACCATGCTCCAGGCCCTGCCGCAAGAGTTGTCCCAGGCTCAATCTTGAAGTAGCAAGGGGCGCAAACCCTCGCCATCTCCGGCCCATCGTAGAAGCGGTTGAAACCGCCGAAGGAATCGGAAAGGTAGATGTGCAAATCCATCGGTATGTCTATGGCCTTACGGATGGAAGCCAGCTGGGGTAGGGACAGGTCGCCTAAGGGATTGAAGGTTCCGGCTCCCAG
>CAZPWR010000112.1:0-5662 GCA_964590555.1 uncultured Anaerolineae bacterium
GGGGGGTGTGGGAGGACGGGGCCATGGCCGGGGCGGGGGGGTCACCGAGGGCGGCCTCAACGTGCCGTTCCGGGAAGGGCAGGGTGGCGGCGGAACCGAGGGGGGCGGGGCCCGCCTGCGGGATGCGGGATTCGCGGGTAGGGTATTCTGCAACGTAGGAGATGCCGGCTCCCCAGCTGCTTGTCAGCCCGGCAAATGGATTTGTTTCAACGTAGTCCCAGGTCATATGCAGATGATGCCCAGAGAAAGCGCTCTGTATCTTCTCGTGGGTGTTATCCCAGCGGCTAAGGACATCGTTTCGTTCAGCGAGTTTGTCCAGAGCAAATGCCAGATACGTTGCCACGGCTCTGGCGAAGTTGGGGTCGTTACTTTCCTGCAGGATTTGCCGATAGGCTTCCCGCACCCACTTGCCGAAGGTCACCAGCGCCAGCAACTGGCGGGGGTTAAAAAGTTGACCCCATTCTCGGAAGCCATAGCCCCGACCGCTGACAATGTTGGGGTTGTGCTGGTCCATCGGCTCCTCTGGCGCCCAACTGAGCCCAAAAGCCCAAGGGGACGGGGTTTGCAAAAGGTTTTGCAGTGCTTGCTCGGCTTTGCGGAAAGCCTCCAAGTCTTCCTTCGTTGCCAGCCGATAGTTTCGCCCTTGCCCTTTGCCCCGCGTAGTCACTACAGAGACGAGGCGATGCCCCATCCGTCCTGCTTGTGCTTCGGCTTTGACATATTTGTCCTTGGCGCTTGTTCCGCAAACTAAGCAGACGGCGTTGCCCCTGCTGACTGTGCCCTTTGAGGGGTCAAAGTCAACAGCGCCCCCTTGCACGATGACGAAATCCACTCGTTTCGCCTCACGGTTTGGAATGGGTTTGAGTGCCACTTTTTTATTGGCTTTGCGGGCAAGCCAGAACTGCCTAAAGAGCGGGATTTCGGCTCCGCAAGATGGGTTTGGGCAGCGGATGGTTCGGCTCCAGATGTAGGCGATGGGCGTTTCGCCGCCAATAGTAGGGTAGAAGGCAACAAGTTCTTTTTTCGCTTGCTCCAGAATCCACTCGCCCCAGCGTTTCACTTCATTGATAAGTTTTTGCCTGAAACGCTGCGGGAATTCAATGGTAGCCTTCAATATGGTGTAAGCGATGGGGTTGTATTCAAGGGCGTAGGCTTCACAGCCCAGGCGTAAGGCTTCTAAGGGGATGCTTCCACCACCGGCAAATGAATCCAAAACTTTTGGCGGACGGTCACCGAAGCGCTTACGGATAAGTTTTCGTGCGTGCTCAAGCAGGTAGCGTCCGCCGAGGTCGCCATCGTGCACTTCCCATCTGCAAAGGTTGGCGATAAACTTCTCATCCACTTCCGCTTCTTCGGTGAGGAGTGCGCCTAAGATGGCAGCTCTCGCCACGACAAGAGGACGGCGTGCCCACCAGACATGGAGCGTGGAGATATGTCCGTGGCGGATGGCTTTCTCCCGTCGCGCTTCTGCCGAAAGTTCCCCGAGTGGAAGCAGGGTTTCAATCAGAAATCGGCAAGCTTCCGTCATGACTTGCCCTCCTCATCCTTGCTCACTACTTTCCAGTCCTCTACGATAAATTTTATCACGCCTGTCACAGGTTGAGCTTTTAGGGAAGCGGCGGGGTTCTGGATAATGTGCAATTTGGGTTCGGTCAAAGCATTCTCCACGATGTAGAGCCAATAGGCATTTTGCAAGCGTTCCGCCATCTGCCATTCATGGGATGTCATTTCCACAACTCCTGTCGTTGCGAAGGCTTTGACTTCAATGTAGCGGGTCTCTGTGGGGGAAGAGGAGAAGATGTCGTAGCCTGGGTATTCGCGACTTACGTCTTTGGGCTCCCGCCCACACGCACTTTCATATTCCATCGCTACCCGCATCCCCGCTTCTTCTATTTTACGCTTAGTGGCTTCATCTTCAGGGCGGACGGCCGGCACCTCAGTAGCTTTAGGGAGTATGAGGGCAACGGCCTCCAGTTCTGGTTCAAGCATTGTAATTTCCCGCTCTTTTTCCAATTCTTCAAGGCGTTTGTCTCGCTCCTGGCGGAGGGTTTTGAGGTTTTCTTCTTCTTGTCGGATTGCGGCACCTACGTCCTCGCCCATCGCTTGGCGTTGATAGTAGGCGAGGAGCTTGGCATTTGATTCACGGATGAGTTCTTTGTAAGAGGCTTCAAGCCAACGCTTTTTTATGCTTACTTCCCTTTCCCTTCTCTTTTCGGCTTCCTTTTTTATGGTTTCCAAGCTTTTAAGCAAGTGCTGGCGGGTTGATTGGCCAGCCTTAAGCAGGAGGTCTGGGAGGTTTTCAGGGAGTGGCATGCCTTCGGGCAGCGGTTCCAGTTCCCAGACCATGCGTGGGTCCACTTCTCTGGTCTCGCCAGTGATTTCATCGTGGAAGAGGGCGATGAGCCGTTCCAGGACTGGTTTTGGTTGTCCATCTTGGAGGCGAGCTCGGTAGAGCCAGATGGTTCCGTAACGCATTTTTTCGTCTACCAGAATAGCACGGACAGGCTTTTCGTCACGCCAGAAGTGGTCTATTAGGGCTTCTAAGAGGGGGTGACCTGGGGCGAAAAATTCAGCATCAGCTTGCTTAGCAATGTTCCGTTCAAAAGCTATGCGCAAGCCGCGGGCGAAGGCTTCGTTCCGCAAATTGTGCTGCTTGAGGAATTCCCTAGGGACAGTGATGCGGAATACATTTGGGTGGCGTCCGTCTTCAACAAGTTTACCACCTATTGGTCGGACGGCTAAGCGGGTAAAGCGTTCAACATCCCAAGGAACAAGCCGGCGCAAGATGGAATCAGCCTCGTTCTTCTGAACGGCGGAAAGGTCAATGTAGTGGCCAGCCAAGGCGTTTTCCTCTAAAGTGCGGCGTAAGTTCTCCAAACGCTCTTCAATGTTAACCAGCACCTGCTCCAGTTCAGGTTCTTCTTCCCCCTTGAGGATAGACCGCATTATTAGCTCTTCCAAAGGGACTCCTTCCAACAGAGTTCCTATCACGTCGTAGACTGTGTCGCCCAGGCGCTGGCGCATAAGTTCCAGCTTCTCCATGAGCCGTTGGAGGACTCTGCCTTCACAAGTTTCGGGGTAGAGCATGTTGAAGACGAAGCAGTCCCTCTTTTGGCCGTAGCGGTGGATGCGCCCCATGCGTTGCTCCAAACGGTTCGGGTTCCAAGGGAGGTCATAGTTGAGCATAAGGCGGCAAAATTGAAGGTTCAGCCCTTCTCCGGCAGCGTCGGTGGCTACCATTACCTGCACCTGGACTTCGTCACGGAAGCGGCGTTCCTCATCAATGCGAGCCTGTAAGTTCATCTGGCCATGGATGATAGCACATGGGAAACCCCATTCGCGTAACCTACGCTCTAAGGCAGTGAGGGTATCCTTAAATTCGGTGAAGACAAGCAATTTCTCATCGGGATGCTGGCGCAGATATTGCTCTACAACCCTTCGCAATTCTTGTATCTTAGCTTCTTCGCCGGCTTTTTCTGCTTCCTGGGCCAAGCGTATAAGTTCATCCAGTTCCCTAAGCTCTTCTTCCAGTTCTGCCAAGTTTCGGGCGGCAGTTAGTCCTTCAAGCCGCTCTTGAAAACTCTCCCATTCCCTTGCAGTCATTTCGGCCAAGTCTTGCTGGGCTTCTTCATCCCATTCAAACAATTCTTCTTCTGAGAGGAGCCGCTCCCATTCTTCTTGAAGTCTCTTGAGCTTGCTTTTGCGGCGGCGGAGGGATTCTTGGACGGCGAAGAGGCTAGAGGATAGGCGGCGTTGAAGGACAGTTAAGGCAAGAGCTACATTCCGACTTTTGCGGTCAGTCCTTCCGGAGACTGCGGCATACCAGCGGCGCACGTAGGCAGTAACCGCTTCGTACAAGCGCTTTTCGGCCTCAGTCAAGTGGACGGTTAAGGTTCTCACTTCCCGCTTCCGGAAAAGAGGCTGTCCTTGGAGGTCAGTGACCTGCTCCTTAGTGCGACGGAGGACGAAGGGCAATCCTTCTGAGCGA
This sequence comes from uncultured Anaerolineae bacterium, assembly GCA_964590555.1. GTDB lineage: Bacteria > Chloroflexota > Anaerolineae > SpSt-600 > SpSt-600 > SpSt-600. Next base: position 3,989 of record CAZPWR010000112.1, read on the forward strand.
ATAGCTTCTTTCAGTTGTTCGGGGTTGGCAAAGAGGCGTGGCTCAAGGAGGCTTAGGAGCATAAAGTAAGCATAGTCATCGCCTTTGTGAGGAGTAGCAGTTAGGAAAAGGAGATGTGTGGTCTTAGGAGCAAGGGCTTCGCCCAGTTGGTAACGTTTGGTCTTGTAGACCTTCTGCCCGTATCGGGTAGCGGAAAGTTTGTGTGCTTCATCTATAATTACAAGGTCCCAATGTTGGCGAGCAAGGATATCGCGGACTTCATCTTTTCGGGCCAAGTCCATGGAGACAAGGATTTGGGAATTGTTATCAAAGAAATCGGAAGAGTAAAGGCTATTCAAAAGTTCTCGGCGCAAGGGGACGAAGTTTTCTCGGAACCAATCGCTCATCTCGCGCTGCCACTGGTCCTGAAGGTGCGCGGGGACTACAAAGAGTGTGCGGTTTACGACCTTGCGTGCCTTAAGTTCTTTTAGGACAAGGCCAGCCATTATTGTCTTGCCCAAGCCTGGGTCATCAGCTAATAGGAAGCGGATGCGGGGCAAGGGTAATATGTAGCCGTAGATAGCATCAACCTGGTGAGGTAGCAGGTCAACTTGGCTAACATTCACGGCATAATGGGGGTCAAAGGCGTAAGCCAAGCGCATGCGTAACGCTTCGGCAAAGAGCAAGAAGAGGTCACGCTGGACGGCTTTGGATAGGAAATCCTCCCAGAAGGTAGGGATTCTCCGCACCCGTCGGGCCAATTCTTCCCTGGTGAGCAAAAATTTTTCCGCCCGCTGCGAAGGGTAAAATATGACCCCCAGGACCACTTGTGTCTCTTCTTCTTTTAGGCTGAATACTTCTGCCTCTTCCGAAAAGGGCTCTATTCGCACCCTGTCGCCAACTTTGAGCTCCATAAGCCTCCCCCCGCTTGGTTTAATTAATTCCCTTTAGCCAAAACAAACCGAGTTTTTCATTGGAATTCTTCTTGGAGGATACCCATAAGGTGAGAATCGTGGTAGTGGCCTTCAAGGAAGATGGCTTGACGGCGTGTCCCTTCGTAGCGGAAGCCAGCCTTTTCGTAGCAACGGCGGGCCCGCACGTTCTCGTCAACGACTTCCAGTTCCACCCGGTGGAGGTTCAGCTCTTCAAAGGCGAAGCGAAGCATTGTGCGGGTAGCATCGGTGCCGTACCCTTGGTCCCAGTATGCTTTCTCCCCCAAAGCGATGGCGAAGCGGGCCCAGCGGTTTTTCCAGTCAATTCGGTACAGGCCGATGTTGCCGATTGGCACCCATTCATCTCCTACCCGGGCGTCCACAGCGAAGGCAAAAGTCTCTTTCCGCTGGATGCGCTGAAGCAAGTCCTCCAGCCATTGTTCTTCCTGTGCAGACGATATGGGCATGTACATTAACAAGTAGCGGCGCACCTCCGGGTCATTGAACCAGCGGACGAAGTTGGGGATATCAGACCGCTCTATAGCCCGCAAACGGACTCGCTCTCCGTAAATCATGGTTTGCCTCCTCTACAAAAGGATTACCCCTTTACCCCTCCGGTTCAATCCACACCCCTGCCCGCTCGCTTATCTCCCACAACGCGCTGAAAGCCGCATCCCGCCCCCCGGCATCCCCATCCTTCAGGGCTCCCCCCAGGGCCTGAATGGTCTCTGGGTCGGCGGGTCCACCGCGCCCCCGCCCTCGG
>CAZPWR010000113.1:0-6746 GCA_964590555.1 uncultured Anaerolineae bacterium
GCCATGTATCAGCACGGCCTCAAGAACTACTGCGATGCTATCGGCGCCCACCCCAGCGGATACAACTGCCCTGCCGACGGTGACTGGCGCACCGTTACCGACCCGACAGCCAAATTCCGTGGCCCCTTTGATAACCGCCACCACTCCTGGTGTTTCCGTGGCACTATGGAAGGATACCGCAACGTCATGCTCAAATACGGTGATGGGGCCAAGAAGATATGGGTTACAGAGTTCGGCTGGGCTTCGGGAGATGGGCTTGGGGTAGGGCCAGCCCCTGGCTACGAATATGCCGCCGATAACACCGCTCAAGAACAAGCCGAATGGACGGTCCGGGCTTTCCAGATGGCCAAAAGCTGGGGATGGGTTGGGGTCATGTTCCTCTGGAACCTCAACTTCGCTCCGGTCACTGGCCCGCAGGACGAAAAAGCAGCTTGGAGCATAGTGGACCATAACTGGCAACCCAGGCCAATCTATTATGCCCTCAAGAACATGCAGAAGTAAGGAGGAGGGGGTGGGTAAAAACCACCCCCTCGTCTTCCCCCTCCTTGTCGCTACAATCCTTTTAGCCTTTCTATTAGCCTTTTTCAGCCACGCTAACCCCCCAAAGCACTACCCATCCCCACCCTGGAGGATGCAATCCCCTGAATACGGCATGCACGTCTTTTTATGGTGGCGCCCTGAAGTTGCCGACCGGGACCTACAGCTTGTGAAGCAAGCTGGTTTCCAATGGGTGAAGCAAAGCTTCGCCTGGAGGGATATAGAAGGGGCAGCCAAGGGCCACTTTGATTGGAGCCGAACGGATAGAATCGTTGAGCAGGTTGAAAGATACGGCCTCAAGCTCTTAGCGAGGGTGGATAGGCAACCTGCCTGGGCCGGGGGAGGCTACCCAGCCAATGGTCCCCCAGATAACTACGAAGACTTCGGCGATTTCCTCTACGCTTTAGCCAGCCGTTACCGAGGGCGCATCCACGCTTACCAGATATGGAACGAACCCAACCTGAACCGCCCAGACGGGGGAGGGGAATGGGGAGGCCGTACCCCTGACCCGGCCGAATACGTCCGACTGCTCCGAATCGCCTACAAACGCATAAAAGAGGCCGACCCCAACGCCCTTGTGGTCTCGGCAGGGCTGACCCCAACCGGCGACATGCCACCCAGGGCAATCCCCGATGAAATCTACCTGGAGATGATGTATCAAGCCATGGAAAACAACTCCAGCGATGGATACTTTGATGCCCTTGGAGTGAATGCGCCCGGATTTAAAGCTCCACCGGAAATGAGCCCTGATGAAGTGGAAAGGAACCCCGAATATGGCGGGAAACGCTTCTTCTGCTTCCGCCACGTTGAAGACCTGCGCCGGATAATGGTAAAGTATGGAGATGAGAAGAAGCAGATAGTAGTTCTGGAAATGGGCTGGAGTAGTGACCCGCGCCCCGATTCACCTTACCACTGGCATTCTGTGGATGAAGGCAAAAAGGGGGAATACCTCGTGCGGGCTTACCAATACGCCAAAGAGAATTGGGCGCCCTGGATAGGCCTCATGGTCACAATCTACATCCCGGACGTTTCCTGGACCCCAGACAGGGAAGAATACTGGTGGGCAATATTGGACCCTTGCTACCCTGAGCTTTGCCTCCGTCCGGCCTACATGATGCTCAAACAAATGCCCAAAGGAGGTGAGGATGCGAGCCGTAGTTCAGAGGGTAAGTGAAGCCTCAGTCCAAGTGGATGGGAAAACGGTAGGAGCGATAGGTAGAGGATTTGTAGTCCTCATCGCTGTGAAGAAAGGCGATACTGAAGAGCATGCCCGTTGGATGGCACACAAAATTGCCAACCTCAGAGTTTTCCCCGATGAAGCCGGAAAGTTCAACCTTTCCCTCCTGGATGTTAAAGGAGAAGCTTTGGTAGTCTCCCAGTTCACCCTCTACGGCGATATCCGCAGGGGTTTCAGGCCCAGCTTCTCCGAAGCCGCTCCCCCCGAAGAAGCCGAACCATTGATTGAAAAGTTCATCCAAGCTCTCCGAGAAGAAGGGGTTCCGGTCCAAAGCGGAATCTTCGGGGCGATGATGCTGGTTAAAATCTTCAACGATGGGCCTGTAACGATAATCCTGGACAAAGATTAGCCACGCCTTCCTCAAGATGCCATTGCGAGCCCCCGAAGGGGGCGAAGTAATCTCCTACCATTGGGAAGAGATTGCCCTGGCAGCTTGGCTGCCTCGCAATGACGGATTAAAAGGCTAATACCAGTAAAAGTCCCGTGACTGGCTTATGGGGCTGAGGGCTAAGATTTCGGTTTGGCCATTCGGAAGTGTGTGCTTTTGGACTATGGTTACATCCCAGCGGAAAAGCCGTGGGGAAGCCTCGGCCGGCGGAGCTAAATGGGAAGGCAGAAGTATTCCCGTAGCCTGGGTCCAGTAATGCTCTTCCCCGCTCCAGTCCTGACTGTTCCTATCCCGATACCTTACCTTCACCACAAACCACTCGTTTTCTTCCAAGGTGTAGAGGCTTGTCCAGCTTAAGAAAATTTTAGCCTCCGGGCCCTTGAAAATCGCCCCATCGGGTGGGGAGAGGAGGATTGGCTCTGGAACGCTCAGAATCTCCTCTGCCCCACCAATCGGAAGAGAAGAGGGCGTTGGAGTAGGAGTTGTGGTGGGGATTATGAGGACTTCCCCTTCCCTTAAGGCCCTCGGCTCAGGAATATTGTTGGCCTCCATCAAAGCTTTCACCGGCACCTTGAACATGACAGCTACGTCTATCAATGTTTGCCCCTTTTGGACAGTATAAGTGATGGGCTGGGTTTGAGCTACAGGGGAAGTGGGTGTAGGAACAACCGGAATTATGAGCTTTTCTCCCTCCCAAATTAGGTTAGGACTCTGCAAGTTATTGGCTTTAACGATGGCTTCTACGGTAGTTCCATAACGAGCAGCAATGGCCTCAAGTACCTCATCAGGCTGGACTACGTGCACTATGTAAGCCGGGGTTGGGGTGGGAGTGGGCAAAGCTTGAAGGAAAGGCGTTGGGTAAGGGGTGAAGGTTGGGGTAAGGGTAAAAGTTGGGGGAGGAGAAGGGGTTGGGGTAATTGAAGCTGTAGGCGAAGGAAGCCGGAAAGGCCGGAGGAGCCAGGCCACAACCAAAGCCGCAATCAAGGCTATAACTGCTAAGTCTGGCCAGGGAAGGGAGAAAGAACGGCCATCAAGGGAAGCACCGCAGAGGAAACAATCCTTGGCATATCGCGAAACCCTTGCCCCACAACGTGGGCAGAAGCGAGCCTTCGGACGAGGAAGTGGGTTGCCACAGGAAGGGCAAACGCCTTCTTTTCCCTCCATCTCCTCACCGCATACTGGGCACCTCATAGGCTAACCTCTTCAGGGTAGAAAATCCAGTTTCTTCCTCCGCATTGATACGCTCTGAGCCAGCCCTTCCCCGCAGAGGAAAGTGACCAAGGCACTTCCCCCAGAGCTGAGGAAAGGCAATGGTATGCCTGTAACGGGCAGAAGGCCCATGTTCATGCCCACGTTCACCAAAACTTGGAAGAGGATTATGGCCCCAATCCCCGTAGCGATGAGGCTCCCGAACTTATCCCTCGCCCTGGAAGCAATGATGAAGAAGCGCCAAATCACTACAAAAAGCAAGGAAAGTATGAGAAGCGCTCCGAAAAAGCCGAGCTCCTCCCCAATTACTGAAAATATGAAATCCGTATGACGTATCCGGAGGAACTGGAGCTGAGTTTGGCTTCCTCTGGCAAATCCTTTCCCGAAGAAACCCCCAGAGCCCAAGCTTATGAGGGCTTGCTGCAAGTTGTAGCTCGCCCCTGGGTCCAGTTGGGGATTGAGGAATATGAGGATGCGCTTGCGCATGTAGTCCTTCAAAGAAAACCAAATAGCAGGGGATGAAAGCAAGCCCGCAATTCCTAAAAAGCCGAGGTGCCTTAATTTTACCCCCCCCTGCCAAGCCAAGGATAACCATATTACCCCCAAAACTATAGCCGTACCCAAGTCGGGCTGGAGGTAAATAAGGAAGGCAGGGACAGCCACTATGGCCAAGGAAAAGAGGACGTAGCGGAAACTTTTAATTTTCTCCCCAAGCTGGGCAAAATAAGCAGCTAAGACTATAGTGATGAAAATTTTGGTTAGCTCCGATGGCTGAAAGGTTATCGGCCCTAACGCAAGCCAGCGCTGAGCCCCGTAGATTGTTTTGCCCTTGAAAAGGACGGCCAAGAGCATAAGCAGGCAAAAGGCATAAATGGGCCAGATGAAATGCTCCAAAAACCTGTAATCTATGAGGGCTAAAACGAACATTATCCCCAGGCCGATGGCTCCGTAAATTATCTGCTGGATGTGCAACCTCTCTAACCCTTCTACCCCCCTTGTGGCGCTGTAAACCATAGCGAAGCCGGCGAACATCAGCGCTAAGGTAGCAAGCAGGAGCCAGTAATCAAAATCGCGCCACTTAATCATGCTCCACCTTTCGCTTCACGCTTTTTATCGGCACGCTGGCTACGAGCTTACCGCGGTTTTCCCCGACTTCTAAGCTCAGTTCCGTCCCTTCCCTATCTACATCCAAGTATTTCCCCAAGGAGCTCAGGATAGCTTCGCGCAATTCCTCCATGAATCCAGGCGATACTTGGATTCGGTCCTGGATGAGCATGAGTTTAAGCCGCTCCTTGGCGATATCCCGAGGGTTCTTCAACCCAGCTTTTCCCCAGAGCCTCATCTTTCCCCCTTTATTTGCGCCGGAGCCAGCGGCTAAAGAGGTTGAAAAAGCTTTCCTTACCCCTAAGGGTTGGGAATGGCACTTCTTCCCCCAAAAGCCGGCGGGCCATGTCCTTTATCGCTTGACCTGAAGGGGATAGGTTGTTCAAGACCACAGGGACGCCTTTGTTCGTAGCTACGATTACTTCCGGGTCTTCTGGGATTACGCCTATCAAGGGGATGGCTAAGATTTCCAAGACGTCCTCAACCGATAACATATCGCCCCTTTCCACCATTTCGGGCTTGACCCGGTTTATCGCTAACTCTACTAATTCTTTCCCGGCGGCTTCCACAAGCCCTATCACCCTATCGGCATCGCGGACAGCTGCTACCTCCGGGGTCGTTACAACGATTACCTCATCGGCTGGGGCGAGCGCTGTGCGAAAGCCGTGCTCTATGCCCGCCGGAGAATCCACTAAGACGAAGGAAAATTCCGAGCGGAGCTCCTCGCATATTTTTACCATATCAGCAGGCTGCACGGCCGTCTTGTCTTTGGTTTGGGCTGCTGGCAAAAGGAACAAATTGCTGAGCCTTTTGTCCCTAATCAAAGCCTGACGCAGACGACACCTCCCTTCCGCCACGTCTACCAAATCGTAGACGATTCTGTTCTCAAGCCCCATCATCACATCCAGGTTCCTCAAGCCGATGTCCGCATCCACAGCAACGACTTGGTGGCCAGCCATAGCCAGAGCCGTAGCCAGATTGGCAGTAATGGTGGTCTTGCCAACCCCTCCTTTCCCCGAGGTTATGGTTATAACTCTGGGCTCCATCCTTTCAGGCCTCCTTCAATCACTCAGCCTCAAAGCTTTCCACGTAGAATTCTCTCCCTCCGCTAACCTGAAGGTAAGGGCTACCGCAAGAGGGGCATCCGTCGGGCAAAGGCAAGCCCACTTCAAACCGAAACCCGCAATCCAGACAGATAGCTTGACCCTTTCGCCGATGAAACCTGAGCCTCGCCCCCTCCGCTATTGTCCCCCGGCTCAGGATGTCAAAGTAAAACTGGACCGAATCGTCCACATAGCTACTGAGCTCGCCGATGACGATGTCTATGGCTAATATCCGCTTTGCCCCGATTTTCTCCGCTTCTTCCAAGACCAAGCTCAAAAGGCCTTGGGTGACCCCAAGTTCGTGCATTCATTTAACCTTTCGGGTGTAATCGGGAAGGAGGATTGGGGATTCAACTTTGGGCTCAATCCCAGCCTCCTTAAGCTCCCTAAGCCATTGCCGGACGTGGTCCAAAGTAAGGCGACCAAGCTTTACTTCCTTGCTTCTGAGGGCTGCAGAGGTCCCCGCCCTCCTCCCGAAGACCAGCACATCCAGCAAGGAGTTGCCCATAAGCCGGTTGCGTCCATGCACACCGCCTGTCACTTCGCCAGCGGCAAAGAGGTTCGGCACAACTGTGGACCCATCAACGTTGTACTGAAGGCCACCGTTCTGGTAGTGCAGGGTGGGGTAGACCAGTATGGGCTCTTTGGTTATGTCAATCCCGAAGCGCTTGAACTGGCGTACCATAGCCGGAAGTTCCCGCTGGATGGTTCCAGGGCCATGGAGGATATCAATCATAGGGGAATCAAGCCATACCCCGCACATGCCACTGGGCGTCCTTACCCCCTTCTTCCTCTCCACGCACTCCCTTATTATCGCCGCCGATTCCACGTCCCTTGGCTCCCTGGGGAAGACGAACTGCTCTCCGTCCACGTTCAGGACCTGGGCGCCGAGCCCGCGCACCTTCTCGGTCACCAGGAGGCCTACGATTTGCTCAGGGTAGGCAGCTCCGGTGGGGTGATACTGCATTGTATCCAGGAAGATGAGCGGCACGCCGGCCCTGTAGCCGATGACAAGGCCATCGGCGGTGGCACCGTAATGGTTGGTGGTGGGAAAACCTTGATAGTGAAGGCGGCCGCTTCCACCGGTAGCAAGGACTGTGCACTTGGCCTTGACTACCAGATGCTCTCCGGTTTCCAGGTTCATCAGGATGGCACCAGCGCACTGGCC
>CAZPWR010000114.1:0-1847 GCA_964590555.1 uncultured Anaerolineae bacterium
TGCCTTCTCCTGGCTGATGTCTTGAAGGATGGCCTGCCTCGCCTGAGCTGGAAATTCATAACAAGCTTCCCCTCCCGCCGTGCCGAGGAAGCAGGGATACTCCCCGCCCTTGTCGGCTCAGCAATGCTTCTGGTCCTGACAGCACTCTTTGCCTTTCCCGTAGGGGTAGCTGCAGGAATTTACCTGGAAGAATATGCCTCCGATAACGCCTTCACCCGCTTCATTGAGCTAAACATAGCGAACCTGGCCGGTGTCCCATCCATAATCTATGGCCTTTTAGGGCTGGAGATTTTCGTCAGGGCTATGCGCGGAATAACGGGCGGAAGGAGCATCCTTTCCGGAGCTCTGACCATGACCCTTTTGGTTTTGCCTATTATAATCGTGTCTTCCAGGGAAGCTATACGTGCTGTCCCTAAGAGCATAAGGGAAGCGGGCTATGCTTTGGGGGCAACAAAATGGCAAGTAGTGAGGGACCAAGTGCTTCCGGTAGCGATGCCTGGAATCCTCACCGGAACGATTTTAGCTCTCTCCAGGGCTATAGGCGAGACAGCGCCGCTCATAACTATTGGGGCCCTAACCTACATAGCCTTCCTTCCACCTCTATCTATCAAAGCCCTTCACAGTCCTTTTACCGTCCTTCCCATCCAAATCTTCAACTGGGTATCCAGGCCTCAAGAAGCCTTTCACGCTAATGCTGCTGCGGCCATAATCGTCCTTCTCCTCCTGCTTCTATCCATGAACGCCACCGCAATTTACCTGCGCAACCGGTTCCAAAAAAGGCTTGAATAGGAGGGAAAAATGTTTCGGGTTAAACCATTGCCACCCCTTGACCCACAACTTGAGTCCGATGAGCCAATAATAAAGGTCCGGAACTTAAACGTATGGTACGGGGAGAGGCAAATATTGGGGGATATAAACTTGGACATACCCCGAAACCGCATCACAGCCATAATAGGGCCATCGGGCTGTGGGAAGAGCACATTAATCCGCTGCCTGAACCGCATGAACGACCTTATCCCGGAAGCGAAGATTGAAGGGCAAGTCCTCTTCAACGGCCAGAACATATACGCACCCGATGTAGACGTGACCGAACTCCGCCGGCGCATAGGCATGGTTTTCCAGAAGCCTAACCCCTTCCCGAAAAGCATCTATGAAAACATAGCTTGGGGTTTGCGCATCCGGGGGTTCAAAGGCAACTTGGACGAGGTTGTAGAGAGGTCTTTGAAGCAAGCTGCCCTCTGGGATGAAGTGAAGGACAAACTCCACAGCAGCGCCTTAAACCTTTCTGGAGGTCAGCAGCAAAGGCTTTGCATAGCCAGAGCATTGGCCGTAGGCTCAGAAGTGCTACTTTTGGACGAGCCAGCCTCAGCTTTCGACCCCATCGCTACCCTGAAGATAGAAGAGCTTCTGAGGGAGCTTTCCAGAAGCTACACCATCGTGATAGTGACCCACAACATACAGCAGGCGGCCAGAATATCCCACTACACTGCCGTCATAATGTGGGATGAGGACAGAATCGGCCGCTTGGTGGAATACGGCCTTACACGGGACGTTTTCACAAACCCCAAAGACAAACGTACCGAAGAATACATCACCGGCCGCTTTGGATAAATTAACCGGAGGTGAAAGATGCCGAGGGAATTGTTGGACAGCGAAATAGAGCGATTGCAAAACGAGGTCCTTAGCTTGGGAGAAATGGTGGAAAGAAGCATTCTGGAAGCGGTACAAAGCCTCAAAGCCCGGGATTTTGAGGCCTCCCGCCGGATAATAAACCAAGACCGGTCTATAAACGAGAAACGCTTTGCCATAGAAGCCGACACCTTAGTGCTCATCGCCACCCAGCAGCC
>CAZPWR010000115.1:0-2427 GCA_964590555.1 uncultured Anaerolineae bacterium
ATCCGTCGCCACATCCGAAGCGTTCGCAACATTTCCCAAATCACGAGAGCTATGGAGATGGTAGCGGCCTCCAAGATGCTGAGGGCGCAGCAGCAGGCTCTGGCTTCCAGGGCCTACGCCCAAAAGGCTTGGGAGGTCCTAACCTACCTTGCAGGGCAGCCCGGAGGGCTCGCCCATCCCTTATACGAAGTCCGACCAGTTAAAGCTATTGGCATAATTCTCATAACCAGCGACCGGGGCCTTTGTGGCCCTTACAACCACAACATCCTCCGCACAACCGTTCAATTTATGCTTGGCTACATGGATAGGGGCGTAGAAATCCGCCTGATAACGGTTGGGAGGAAGGGGCGGGATTTCATGCTCCGCTATGGCCACAACATCGTGGCCGAGTTCACCAAAGTTAGGGACAGGCCAACCATCATGGAAATTGCTCCTATTGCCAGGGTGGCGATAGATGAATTTACCTCAGGGCTGGTGGATGAGGTTTACATGGCTTACACCCACTTTGTATCCACTATAACCCAAACCCCTACGATAAAGAAGCTTTTGCCCATAGAGAGGCCCGCCCCTGAGGAGAGGCTTGCCGCCATTTACATCTTTGAGCCCGACCCTCAAACGGTTCTGGGAGAAGTTCTTCCTCGTTTCACAGAATTGCAGGTTTATCAAGCGATTTTGGAAGCTCAAGCCAGCGAGCATTCCGCCCGCATGGTGGCCATGCGCAACGCTACCGAAAATGCTCAGGAGCTCATAAACGAGCTTACCATCCGCTTCAACAAAGTAAGGCAATGGAACATAACTCGTGAGATGATGGATATAGCTGGGGGCGCTGAAGCCCTGCGCAAGGCCAGAGGTATAAGGGTAGGGATTGCCTAAGGTTTGACAGGAGAGGATGGACTCGGTATAATATTAATTGAGGATTTGTGGGCGGGTTCCCGAGTGGCCAAAGGGGGCGGACTGTAAATCCGCTGGCTCAGCCTTCGCAGGTTCAAATCCTGCCCCGCCCATTTTTTTATTGGCAACGATTATGGCCAACGGTCGGCCTGCGCTAACCCCGGGGTGTTATGCAGAGGCTCTATATCGCTGGCCTTCCTGTAGATAATGTAAGCTCCGAAGAAGCCATTGCTGTTCTGGAAAGCTTCATCTTGGAAGGCTCACCTCACTTGGTTGTCACCCTCAATCCGGAGATGGTCGTGAGGGCTTCCCACGATGCTGAGTTCCGAAGAATTGTCCTTTCGGCTTCTTTGGTGATTCCTGACGGGATAGGGATTGTGTTGGCTTCCAGGCTTTTGGGAACGCCTCTCAAGGAGAGAGTGGCCGGGGTTGATACGGTGGAGAGGTTTGCGGCATTAGCCGCTAAGAAGGGTTACAGGCCCTTTTTCTTAGGGGCTGCTCCAGGGGTGGCCCAAAAGGCTGCTTCTACCCTGGCCCAAAGATACCCAGGGTTCAAAGCTGCTGGCTTTTACTCCGGTTCTCCATCCCCTGCGGAAGAAGAGACCATCCTAAAAATGGTAAGGGAAGCCTCCCCCGATGCCCTCTTTGTGGCCTACGGCTCGCCTGCCCAGGAGAAATGGATTGCCCGGAACCTCCACCGGCTTAGGGTTCCGGTGGCTATGGGGGTAGGGGGGGCTTTTGATTTTATAGCTGGCGTTGTGCCGCGTGCTCCTAAGGTCATTCAAAAGGTGGGGCTTGAGTGGCTTTTCAGGCTTTTAATCCAGCCCTGGCGTTGGAGGAGGCAATTGGCTCTACCTGTGTTTTGCTTTCTTGTCTTGAGAGAAAAGTTCAAGGGGTAAGGCTCTGGTTTGCTCATCTTGGCCTTATTTTTTCCCACCCCCGTTTGCCGAGGGTTCGCTGGGGTTTAGGGTCCCACTCGCAGGCTAGTTTACAGGAGTGAGCTGCTCGCTCCCCTTTTACCCCCCTCGCAGGGGGTAGGGGGCAGCGCAGGCCGACCCTCGGCCGAAGGCCAAAAGAGGCTGATTTCAATCAGCGTGAAGAAGCACTTCTTTCACTAAGATGCCTTCTCGCACTAATCTCTGCACTTTCTGGATGTAGGGATAGAGGAGCTCATCCTTGGCGATGAACGGCACTTCCTTTCGGATTAAGTTGTAGGCGATTTGGGTTCCGCGGCCCATCTTAACGCTGGGGCCAAGGGCTTCTCTTCGGAAGTCTATGGCCTGGGCTGCTGCCATGAGCTCAATCGCTACTATTGTTTCCACGTTCTCCACTACCTTCAGAGCTTTATCGGCCGCTATGGCACCCATACTTACGTGGTCCTCCACATTGGCCGAGGTTGGGATGTTGTCCACCGAGGCTGGGTGAGAGAGGACTTTGTTTTCGGAGGCCAAAGCGGCAGCTGTGTACTGCAAGAGCATGAAGCCGGAGTTGAGCCCGCCCTCTTTGGTCAGGAAAGGCGGTAGCAAGCCACCGTTC
>CAZPWR010000116.1:0-2294 GCA_964590555.1 uncultured Anaerolineae bacterium
GCATAGTATACTTGGAGTTGGAAATATCAACCAAAAGGAGGTGAGAAAATGAGGAAGTGGGTGACGGTTCTGGCTGCAGTAGCGATTGTGGGGCTAATTTTAGGCCTGGGTGTGGAGAAAGCCATGGCCCAAACGCCTACCCCAACCCCACAAGCTCTCGCCCCGATGCCGTGGCAATGGTTTGGTTGGGGGTTCGGGACGGGGAGCAACCCTAACTCCATCGCTGAAGCTCTGGGGATGAGCACAGATGATTTTGTAAAGGCTCTCCGGGAAGGCAAAACTATAGCCCAATTGGCCGAAGAGAAGGGGGTTGCTCTTTCCACCATAGTGGACCAGTGCCTTGAGTTCCAGAAGGACTGGCTTTCCTTCCTGGTCCAGAAGGGCTACATAACCCAGGAGATGGCCGATAAGTGGCTCAGCATCCAGAGGCAGATGTTAGAGTTCCAATTCACCTACAACTGGAGATTCGGTTGGGGATGGGGCCGGATGCGCGGTCCCAAAGGATGGGGGCCTCGGTGGTAAGAGGCCTAAAGGAAGGCAGGGGAGGGCTTAACCCTCCCCCGCTTTTATTAAGCGTTCATAAGGGCAGCCACTCCCGGCAGCTCCCTTCCTTCCAAAAATTCCAAGCTTGCCCCGCCTCCGGTAGAGACGTGGGTTATTTTTTCAGCGACGCCGGCAGCTTCCACTGCCGCTGCCGAATCCCCGCCGCCTACCACTACCGTAGCGCCTTCTAACTCAGCCAAGGCTTGAGCTATGGCAAAAGTCCCTTGGGCGAATGGCTCAACTTCAAATACGCCCAGCGGGCCGTTCCAGAAGACGGTGCGAGCTCCGTGCAGTTTTTCCTTGAAAAGCTTCAAAGTTTCAGGCCCTATGTCCAATATGCGCCACCCTTTAGGAACTTCACCTGGCTTTGCTACCTTTGTGGCTGCATCGGGGGCCAAGCGCTCCGCTATCACTACATCCACTGGCAAGACCAGCTTTTCGCCCCCTTCCCGAAGGAGCTCCTGGGCCAGTCCAAGAGCTTCATCTTCCACAAGGGAATCGCCCACCTCGTAGCCCAGAGCTTTGAAAAAGGTGTTGGCCATCCCACCTCCGATGAGGAGAAGGTCCACCTTGGGAAGGAGGTTGCGTATCACGCCGATTTTGTCCGAAATCTTAGCTCCGCCCAGGATGGCTACAAATGGCCTTTGGGGCTCGGAAAGGAGCAAGCCCAAGAAGCGGATTTCCCTCTCCATCAGGAATCCGGCCACAGCTGGCAGGTAATGGGCAACCCCTTCGGTAGAGGCATGAGCCCGATGGGCAGTGGCGAAAGCATCGTTGACGTAGATGTCGGCTAAAGAGGCAAGCTGGCGAGCGAACTCGGGGTCATTGGCCTCTTCTTCCGGGTGAAAGCGGAGGTTTTCCAAGAGGATTACTTCCCCTGGCTTCATCTCCTTCACCGCTTTTTCCACCTCCGGCCCGATGCAATCATCCAGCTTCTTCACCGGCATTCCCAGGATTTCCGATAGCCTCTCGGCCACTGGGTCCATCTTAAGCTCAGGCAATGGCTTCCCTTTAGGCCTTCCAAGGTGAGACATCAAGATTACAGCTGCGCCTTGGTCCAGAAGGTACTGGATTGTAGGCACAGTAGCTCTTATGCGTCGGTCATCGGTGATTTGGCCTTCGGTTAGGGGAACGTTGTAGTCCACCCTTACCAATACTTTTTTCCCCTTAAGGTCTATGTCTCGGATTGTCTTTTTGTTCATGGCCAACCTCCTTTTTGAGGGTTACATCTCCAGCCCATATGGTTTTCACTTCCCCCTCACGGGTAGCCAGAAGGAGAGCCCCGTCTTCGTTCACGCCGATGGCTACCCCCTCTATGGACTCAGTAGGGGTGATAACGGTTACCTCCCGGCCAAGGGGATAAAGCCGAGCTTGCCATTTAGCCCGGAAGTCCGCCCCTCTTTTCAGCTCCTGGTAATTTACCTCCAAGCGGCTGAGTATTTCCTGGAGCAAGACGAAGCGGGGGAACTCGCACCCAAGCTCATCTGAAAGGCTGGTAGCATAGGGAACAAGGGGTGAAAGGGGCGATTCCGAAATTTTAACGTTAACATTAAGGCCGACACCCACTATGGCGTAAAGGATGCGGTCAGCTGAAGCTTGGATTTCGGTGAGGATTCCGCCTGCTTTCTTTCCGGAGAGGAGGATATCGTTGGGCCATTTTATCGCTACTTTCAGCGGTGTGAGGTCTTCAATGGCTTCGGCTATGGATAGGGAGGTAATCATAGTTAGGCGGTGAGCCTGGTGTGGAAGGA
>CAZPWR010000117.1:0-2344 GCA_964590555.1 uncultured Anaerolineae bacterium
CGCGCCCTCCTGTCTGATGGCGGCCGGTTCTCTGGCGGGGGAAATAGCTGCGCGCTTCGTCCGAAGAGAAAACCCCCTTGAGGAATACAGGGCCCGCTGGGAAGAGAGGTGGGGAAAGAGGCTCAGGAGGAACTACCGGCTCAAAGAGCAATTCCCGCCCGAGGAGAGGATTGGAGAAAATTTCCTGCGGCTCTTCGCCGCTGCTACTGGAGCAGTAAAATGAGGGAAAGGAGGGGCAAAAATGGCTTTGAAACTTTCGCCTGCCGCCATCGCTGCACTCAAAAAGCGTTATCTTCGGAAAGATGAGAAGGGAAACGTCATAGAAACCCCTGAGGAGATGCTCCGCCGAGTGGCTAAGGCCGTTGCCGAGGCGGAGGAAAAGGGCAAAGAAGAATGGGCCGAAAAGTTTTATCAGCTAATGGAAAGCTTGGACTTCCTGCCCAATTCCCCAGCGCTTATGAATGCCGGAACCCCTCTCGGGCAGCTTAGCGCATGCTTCGTAATCCCGGTGGAAGACGACATGGCCAGCATATTTGAAGCGGTAAAAGCCACGGCGCTTATCCACCAGTCAGGTGGAGGGTGCGTCGCTGGCGGTTCGTATGTATATACCACCTTTTGCGGGATTGAGCCGATTGAAACCCTCTACGAACGTGTGCGTGCCCTTGGTTACCAGGAGAAAGAAGAAGGGGATTCGGCCGTCATTGAAATCAGTGACCTCAACATCTTTACCCCGGCCTTAGACCCCTCAACCGGCCGCTTTGCTTGGAAGAAAATCACACACATCTGGCGATGGATGGTGCCCCCTGAGCAACAGGTGACAGTAAAGGCCAGCGAGGGCATAGAAATCACCACCAGCACTTGGCACCCATTCTTCGTCTTCAATGGCACTTCGCTGGAGAAACGCCGCGCCGATGAGTTGCAGCCCGGTGATATCATCCTCACACCTAACGCTTCTATCTGGGAGGATTGGCCATTTAAGGAATACCAAGAGGTGGATGGGCTCCGGCTGGATGAAGATTTAGCTTGGCTAATGGGCTTCTTCCTCGGCGATGGCTCATTTAATGTCTTTCGCAACCGGAAAGCACACTACACGGCTTTGCGGATGCGACTCTTTGATGGCCGCCGAGAAACCCTTGACCACGCGGCCAAAATCCTGGCAAAGCACGGTGTCCAAGTCACAGTGCAAAAGGATAAGCGGGGCCTTTGGCAGTTAACGACCGCCAAGCAAGCTTTCGTCCGCCCCTTTGCCCGCCTAACTCAAGTAGAGCCTGGCCCCAAAACGGACCTGACCCTGCCGGAAGCTATAAGCAAATCGCCGCTCTCGGTCATCGCTGCTTTCCTGGCCGGCCTGGTGGATTCCGATGGCTACGTGAGCTTAACACGACGGCGGGTCACTGTCACGACAGTCAGCTCGCGGTTAGCCCATCAGCTTTTAGCCCTGACCAGTGCCTTAGGCTTTGAACCGGCTTTGCAGGTCAAAGCTCCGCATGGTAGGGGCAAATCTGTCACCTATAACGTAAAATTGGCATGCTCAAAGAAGGCGCATCTTCTGGCCGATTGGCTCCTCCCTTACATACAAGACACGTTTAAACGAGAGAGGCTGGAAGCACTGCGGAAGCCATCGGCACATTATAACCGCTCACGGATGCCCATCCCCTTTGAAGCTGTTGAGGATATCTTGCAAACCCTCGGCATTGATACCCACAATACGGCAATTCATAAATCACCCATTGAAATCAATGGCCAGAAGTTCTGGCTGCACCGCTGGCGTTGGGGAAAGGGCATTGGACACGGGACGCTGAAACGGCTCATTCCAGCCCTTAAGGAGGCTGCCCCCGCTTACCGAGAGCGGCTTGAGCTTTTGGAGCGGGTTGTTGATGGATACGCAGTCGTTAAAGAGGTCGCTCGCCCTGAGAGCCCAGCCACCTTCTACGATTTTACCGTGGAAGGGTATAACAACTACTTGGCCGGGCAAGGCAAATTGGCCGTAGTGCACAATACGGGCTTTAGCTTCTCCCGCCTTCGCCCCAAAGGCGATGTGGTCCGCTCCACCGGTGGGATTGCCTCTGGCCCAGTAAGCTTCATGCGAGTCTTTGATACGGCCACCGATGTGATAAAGCAAGGTGGTAGGCGCCGCGGAGCTAACATGGGAATCCTCCGAGTTGACCACCCCGATATCCTGGAGTTCATCTCCTGCAAGGAAAAAGAAGGGGCCTTCGCTAACTTCAACATCAGCGTGGCAATTACAGAGCGGTTCATGCAGGCTCTAAGGGAGGATGGGGAATACGAACTTGTGAACCCACGCAACGGGGAAGTGGTCAAGCGCCTCAAGGCCAGGGAAGTT
>CAZPWR010000118.1:0-2416 GCA_964590555.1 uncultured Anaerolineae bacterium
GAAGGAGGTGGGTAAAATGGCCAAGGCTGATGCTCTGTTCACGGCGCTCAATAAAGGGGATAAGATAAAGGCCCTGCAGATTTGCTTTGAGGATGCCGATGACGACTTGGAAGAGAAGAAGTTCTGCTGCATTTTAGCCCAGAAGGTTGGGATTACCCCAGAGAATGCTCCTGAGGACTTGAAGGATGAGCTTTCCTCTTGCCCTCTTGTTCTCAAACCCTGAGCTTGTGATGGGATAAAGGCTTACCAAGCTCCGAAATGTGAAGCACTTTCCATCCCCTTCGCACAAGCTCATCGGCTATGAAGCGGCGGTGGCAACGGAACCAAAGCTTCTCCGCGCACATGATGGCCGTTCGCTTGTGGAAAGCTGTGAACTCTAATTTCTCCAACCCCTCTTGGAACTGGTGGGCTTTCGTATACTCCTCGTAACCTCCGGACCGATACCCCCCAAGTTCGTTTCCAAGCCAAATGTATCCAATGCCAGCAGCTTTAAGTGCCTTCTCCAAATTTTCCCGATTGAACTGGGAGTTCAGCCGTGAGTAAGGGAAGCGTCGCACATCGGCCACAACTTGTATTTTATGGTTCCGCATTAGGGCTATGAATTCTTCCAAAGAGCGGTTGGAGTGGCCTACAGTGTAGATTGTGTCCAGCTCCTCTTTCCTTAAGAGCACTGAGACTACTAAGCCAATCCCACAAATAAAAGCTAACCAGAATGGAGCGAAGGAACCCCATTTACCCCTTAGGAATCCTCCCATTCCATGGGAGAGAGCACCCAGAAGGCCTGAGATTGTACCGATTATTCCCAGAAAGCTTCCCCGGTACTCCGCTGGCGCTTGGTTGGCAATAAAGGCATTGTAAGCTATCCAGGCTAACTGCGAGGATGCAAAGGAGGTTAAAAACAAGGCCCAGAAGGGTATAGAAGGCTTGGAGTGAACCAGAACCAGTGTTGAGAGGGAGAAAATTAAGGCGCTTATTCCGAGGATTAGAGCATGCCCGTATCTGTCAATAATCTTCCCAGCCACAAGGCTGATAAAAGCCAGAACGAGGCTGCCTATCGCCGTGGCTATGTTTATTGTCGCATCGTCCCATCCCCACAAGTCCTTGGCATGGAGGGCAAGGAAAGGCCCCCATATGGTGAGGTTATAAAGCCAGCTTATGAAAATTGAAGCGAACAGTGCCGGAAGGAAAGAGCTTGATAAAAGCTCTCTCCACGAAGTGCTTTGGCCATGCTTTTGAGGCCTGGGGGGCTCTTTCAAAAAATAGAACCTAACGACTCCACATACCGCTGAAACCAGGGCTGAGCCCAGAAAAAGATGACCATAATCAACATAATTTATAAGCCAAGCCCCCAATGCAGGCCCAGCTACATAACCAAGGCCTAAGGCAAACTCAAAAACGCCAAAAGCGTTCCCTGTGGAATCATCGGGGACTGACTCAGCTATGAAGGCTACAAAACCAGGGGATTGGATGGCGCTTATAACGTTTATCACTACCAATAAAGCCAAAGCTTCATACAGAGAGTTAGAGACTGCCAATAGGGCGTATAAAGGTGAGAAAAGAAGTGTAGGCAAGGCTATAGCCACCTTACGGCCGAAGCGGTCGGCTACAAGTCCACCAAAAAATTGAGCTGCGGCAAAACTGGCACTCATCAAAGTAAAAGCAAAACCTACCTGGGCATCATCTGCCCCAAGCTTCCTAAAATGAAGGGGCAGAAGAGGAAGCCAGGTAGTAGTTCCTGTAGCCATAAAAAAAGACGTAACCGAAAGGACCCAAAGGCTACTTGGAAAGTGCTTTCTGGACCCCATACACAACTATATTATCACTTCCGGCTTTAAGCGTCAAGCCGCATCCTGTGGAGTAGAGAGGAACGAAAGTGGGGTCTTCAGCAAGCTCAGGGTACCACGAAGGGAAGGTAACAAAGTAATCGGCTCCACGGCTCAGCATGAACTCTTTCAGCCTCTTTTCATCCCGGATGAAGGGAATGACTTCTGGGCTAACGAGCCCTGCCAAATCCAGTATCTTTCTACCTGAAAAATACCCAATTGCCCCTATATCGTGCACAGCAATTAAGGAACCGGGAGGAGTGTTTTCGGAAATCCAACGGGCTACATTCACCATCTCGCACTGGATTATGCCCACATCAGTAGCGTAGGCTTTGGCCCCAAGGAAGAGGAAGGCTAATAGGAGAAGTAAGGTGGAGATTGCCCAAGCTCGGCCCAGAATCCGAGGCGCTCTTTTCCAAAGCTCAATTGTTCCGGGCAACCCTAAAGCTATCAGGATTGGGATTAAAGGCATTGCGTAGCGTCCGTGCTGGTAGCCAACGGGAAGGCGGAGGGCATAGGCTAAAAAGTGAAGGAACAGCCAAAGTATAGGAACGGCTTTGAAAGCTTTGCCTTCGGAACTCAGCGCTTTCTTG
>CAZPWR010000119.1:0-1900 GCA_964590555.1 uncultured Anaerolineae bacterium
TTGAAGGCCCTGTAATCGTTGACGACCTCTGGGAAGACATGGAAGACCCGATGAGAAAGGTGGCCATAGGGGTAGCAGGGGAAGAAGCCTTGCCTCGCCTACGCCAAATCCTGCCCTCGCTGCCCGAAATCCCCTTGAGCAGGTTCTGGACCGGCCAAGTGGACGGCGCAGAAATTACCGTAGCCAGGGTTGATTTTGGCCAAGGCCACGAACTCACAATGCTTATCTCCAGCCCCGATGGGGTCACCAAGCTCTGGAAGAACTTAATCCAAAACGGCTTCCAGGCAGCTTCTCCTCAATCATACAAACTCTGGCGTACTGAAGCTGATTGGCCCTCCTACGACGGCGAAAGGCCAGATGCCCTCACGCTATACCGCAGCAACCACAAGAACCTCTTCGCCCTTTCCAAGCCTTACTTCGTGGGCGAGAGGTTCCTGGACCAAGAACGACCTGCTGTCCAGAAAGAAGAATTTCGGTGGGAAGAAAAGCCTGGCCCCCTCAAGCACACGCCACTTTACGAAGAACACAAGAAACTCAAGGCCAAACTCATCCCCTTCGCTGGATGGGAAATGCCCGTATGGTACACAAGCGTCCTTGAAGAACACAGAGCAGTGCGCGAAGCCGCTGGCCTGTTTGACGTTGCCCACATGGGTGTATTTGAAATCTCTGGGGACAACGCCACCAGCTTCTTGGACTTCGTAACCACTAACTACGTCCGCTGGCTTGAAGATGGCCAATCCCTCTACTCCTACCTCTTAGACCCCGACGGCAATGTCATTGACGACGTAATGATTTACAGGCTCAGGAAAGACCGCTACATAATGGTGGTCAATGCGGCCAATGAAGAGAAGGACTGGGCCTGGCTCAATGCCGTAAACTCCCGCCGGGTCATCGTAGACCGAGAGCACCCGGACAAAGAAGTAGATGGGCAAGCCATCCTGCGGAACCTGAAAGACCCCTCTTCTGGCAAAGACATGAAAGTAGACATAGCCCTGCAAGGCCCTGCCTCCATCCACATCCTAATGGCCTTAGCCGACCGGGACGGGCGCGAAATCTTGAAGAGGCTGCGCCGCACAGAGCTGGCGGAATTGACCTTGGACGGTATGGACGTGATTGTAGCCCGGACTGGTTACACCGGAGAAGAGTGGGGCTACGAAATCTTCGTCCACCCCGAAGATGCCCCTCGCCTCTGGAACCTCCTACTGGAAAAGGGTAAACCATTTGGGATAAAGCCTGCAGGCCTTGGAGCCAGGGACTCAACCCGGACCGAAGCCGGCCTTCCCCTTTACGGCCATGAATTGGCTGGCCCGTTCAACATAGACCCAATAGAAGCAGGCTTCGGCCCTTATGTCAAATTCCACAAACCTTATTTCATTGGCCGCAAAGCAATAATAGAGAAAGAAGCCAAGCGCACCAGGGAAATAATCCGCTTCCGTATGAACCGCAAAGGTGTTCCGAGGCCTGAGCCTGGTGATAGAGTAATCAACCAAAGGGGCGATTACATAGGTGTAGTAACCTCCTGCGCCATTGACACCGAAGGCTACCTAACGGGGATGGCCTTAGTAGACAGGCGCTATGCTCAAGAAGGAGCCCAGATAGGGATATTTGCTGGCCGGTTCCGTCAGAAAGAAATAAAGCCTATAGACAAACTTGGCCCTGGGGACAGCGTCCCCTTGCCCGAGTGGGCAACGATTCTACCTCGCTTCATGCGCCGAAGCTAAGATGCTCTTAGCCAGCGATTGGTAACCCCGTGTGGGGGAGGCTAAAAAGAGCCAAATTGCTTACCTCTATCGGAGGGAATGGGGTCAACCAACATGAGCGGACCCCCAAACCCAGGCAAATCCTGAGCCAACGGGGGGGGGGGATGCGGGGGCCAGGGGGGAAAGCGCCCGGCAGGGGG
>CAZPWR010000120.1:0-1762 GCA_964590555.1 uncultured Anaerolineae bacterium
GTAAGGATTCAAAGTCCGTGGCAGACACGCCGTTGTGGGCGGCGATGTCCCTATCGGGGCGGGGAAGAGCTCTTCAGCAGCGGTGGAGGTAGCCACGGCCTTGGCCTTTTTGGCTTTGGCTGGGGTGGAACCTGAAAGGGAAAAGCTCGCCCTTCTCTGTCAGCGTGCGGAAAACGAATTCGTCGGGATGCGCTGCGGGATAATGGACCAATGGACATCGCTTCTCGCTCAGGAAGGCCATGCCATATTCTTGGATTGCCTTAGCCTGGAATATCACTACGTCCCATTGCCGTCTGGCATATCCATAGTGGTCGCCGATACTCGTGTTCGGAGAGAGCTGGCCAGTTCCGAATACAACCTTCGTAGGAAGCAATGCGAGGAGGCGGTTACTCTTCTCCAAACCCGTTGGCCTCACGTTCGTTTCCTGAGGGATGTTAAGCCTGAGGAAATGCCTGGGTGGGAGGAGCTTTTGCCTGAACCCATAAGGAGCCGGGCAAAGCACGTAGTGGAGGAAAATGCCAGGGTAATCAAGGCCAAGGAGGCTCTGGAAAGGAAAGACCTCAAAGAGTTCGGCAAGCTTATGGCTCTTTCCCATCAGAGCTTGAAGGAACTTTACGAGGTTAGCTCGCCTGAGCTGGATTTCCTTGTGGAAACGGCTATGGCTTGCGAAGGGGTATACGGCTCCAGGCTTACGGGGGCTGGTTTCGGTGGGTGCACTGTGAGTTTGGTGGAGGAGAACGCAGTTGGGGCCTTGCGGGAGAAGCTCAGAGAAGCTTATCTGAATCGCTTTGGCTTCTTCCCCGAAATCTACGAGCTCAGCCCCGTCGGAGGAGCGTTTACGCTGGTTGGAAATCAGCCTCTTTGAAATAGGCATCGGCAAAGGCCGACGCTTAACCTTGATTGGCTTTCGCTAACCAAGGGTCAGCGTTGATGAAAAGTCCTTTTTGCAGTGGTAATTACCTTCCAAAATAAGGCAATACAGGATATGGCCCTTGGGTTGGGTTTATTAATAGATTGTTTGGGCCTAGTCCTGGAAAACAATATAAAATTTGCTCAGGCTTGGAAAAAAATTCCATATGTACATGGTTACCTTCACTCCCTATTACGTATCCAACAAGTTGCCCAGCTTCTACAAACTGACCTTTTTTAACGATAGGTTTTATATGACTTAAAATTATTAAACTTCTCTTACCTTCCTGATATGCTATATATAGTCCGGAAGCATCAACATAAACTACCCTTCCAGGAACAGGAGCGTAAACTGGCGTTCCATCTGATGCCCAAATATCAAAAGCAAGGTGTTCGTACAAGCCTTTTTTATTCCAATTTTTGTTATATCCATAGAACAACCAATTTGGAGGCATCTTTGCATTGGTATAATATTTCGCATAAGTATCAAACCACGAGCCTGGATCTCTTTCAAATTTCTTATCCTCTTCTTCAAACAAATCTTTAGGCATAATTGGACTACTACAAAAACCATCCACCAAGCCTATTTCTTTGATTTTGCTTGTATCTACAGTTATTGATGGTAAAAGATTGAGTCCTTTTGGCCAATCTAATGTGGCGTTAAGCAAATCTTTACCATTAGGTGCTTTACCTGAAATATATAGTGTTATTTCTCCTTCGGGGACATAGTAGCAACCATCTTGGCTTTGTTGATAACCTTTAACAGTTATTGTTAAAAATGGTTCATTTTCATCTTTTGACCTATTCATATTACCGTCATAAAAGAATTTTATACAAGTCAATTTGTGGGTCG
>CAZPWR010000121.1:0-2928 GCA_964590555.1 uncultured Anaerolineae bacterium
CTTTCGGTTTGCCCTAAGCCTTGATAGTTAGTATAATTTGCTCAACTTTAATATGGAGGTTTAGGGCGTGCCTGCAGAGTATGCGGCCGAGATTTCAGCCAAGTTAGAAGACCCCGAAGGCTTGGAGAAGCTCTACCGCCAGGCCTTGAAAAGGGGAGAAAGCAGCCTTTTCGCTAAAGCAGTGGATGAACTTTACTACGCAAACCCTCAGAACCTCTTGCTTGCCGCTTGGCATTACCGGCTGAGGGAAGAGGTCGTCCCAAGCGCAGGTCCTGGCCGGTTGCCTTTCCACTGGCTTTACGCTGCGCTATTAGCCATACCCTCCGGGTTCGTTTTCTGGTTGATATCAGATTCCCGATTAACGGTTCGCCACCAGATTCCTTTTTTCATCCTTTACTGGGCCCCGATTTGTGCTGCTTTCATACTCCTTTACCTCTTCTTAATCCACCGCCAGTTCTTCAGCCGCTTCGCCCTCTTAATGGTTGCTTTGGCCTTGGCCAGCTCCTGGGCTTATCTTGCCGATTTCCTCATAAAGAGGGAAATCTTCTGGAAACAATACCTCAACCTTGGAGCAATCCACCTAATTCCGCTCGCTTGGGCAACCGTAGGCCTTTACGTCCTCAAATGGCAAGATGACGTGGAAAGCCGGTTCGCTTTCTTGGCCAAATCCTTAGAAGCCTTGGTGATGGGCGGATTAATGGGCATAGTCCTTGGGATATTCACCCTTATCTCTTGGGGCCTTCTACATACCTTCTTCTTTTACCTTCCCGAGCCAATTGAACGGATTTTCACCATGGGTGGAATGGGGTGTATCCCAGTGCTGGCGGTGGCCTCAATCTATGAACCCCTGCGTCGCCTCCAGGAGCAGAACTTTGCTGGCCTCTTCCGGTTCGTTACTCTCCTGCTTCGCATTTTCCTTATCCCCTCAATCTTGGTCCTTATAGCCTACATAGCTTTAATCCCCTTCAATTTTACAAGGCCATTTTTCAACCGTGAAGCCCTAATAGCTTACAACGTTATGCTCTTCGCAGTAGTGGGCCTTCTCCTCTGGACCGTCCCAGTGAGGAAGGAAGAGATTTCCGAAAGCCTCAGCCGGTGGCTCAGGCGCGGGCGCATGCTCCTGGTCATCTTGGCCATAATCGTAAGCCTGTATGCTTTCTCGGCCATAATTTACCGCACCTGGTGGGATGGCCTAACCCCGAACCGGCTTACAGTGATAGGGTGGAACATTCTGAACACGGCCCTATTGGCAATACTGCTCTGGCGAGAGGGCAAGGCTGGAGAAGAATGGGTTAAAGCTGCCCATAAGACTTTCGCCCAAGCGATGCCGGTTTACGCCGGGTGGAGCCTTTTGCTTCTGGTGGCCTTGCCTTTAATTTTCATCGGAGGGTAAAAATGAACCGAGGGCTTTACTTTGAAGACATAACCGAGGGGATGAGTGTCCGCTCCCCAGGGCGGACCATAACCGAAGCCGATATAGTGCTTTTCTCAGCCCTTTCAGGTGATTGGAACCAGCTCCACACCGATGCCGAGTACGCCAAAACCACACCCTTTGGTGAGAGAATTGCCCACGGCCTTCTTGGCCTTGCCGTCGCTTCTGGGCTCGCCTCCCGCTTGGGCTTTTTGGAAGGGACGGTGGAAGCTTTCCTCAGCCTGGACTGGAAATTCAAAGCCCCGATAAGGATTGGGGACACTGTCCACTTGGAAGCTTCCGTGGCCCGAAAGAGAGAAATGCCCGGCCTCGGAGGGGTGGTAGTATTTGACGTAACCTTGCTCAACCATAAGGGGGAGGTTGTTCAAAAGGGGCAATGGACGGTCTTGGTGAAGAAAAGGACTTAAGAAGATTGCAGGTGCATTGAGGTGGCAGATAAAGATGGAAAAGGCGCTAAAAATAATTAGGGATGAAATTGAAAAAGAGGGGATGAAAGTTTTGAAGATAATACTTTTTGGCTCAAGGGCAAGGGGTGATTTCAGGGAGGATAGCGATTGGGACCTTTTAGTGGTGATTGATAGAGACATTACATTTAGCCACAAGAGAGAAATTTTGGGCAATATTTACAAAATGCTTGCAAAAGTTGAGGGAGCATCTTATGAAGTAATAATCATTTCTCAGAGGAAATTTGATGAGCTTAAAAATTATGTTGGCACACTGATGTATGAAGCTGAAAGAGAGGGCATTTTGCTGTGGAGTTAAAAGAGCTCACTTTAAGCTGGCTTAAAAAAGCAGACAATGATTTAAAAACTGCCAAAGATGAACTCAATACAGAGAACCCAGCTACCGATACGATTTGTTTTCATGCACAGCAGTGCGTTGAAAAATATCTAAAGGCTTATCTGATTTACCACCAAATGTATTTCAGAAAGACGCACAATATCGCGGAATTGATAGAACTGTGTAAGAAAATAGACCGAGATTTTGATATGCTTTATGATTTAAAAGCGGAAAGATTAACCCCTTATGCTGTTGAGGCAAGATATCCTGAAGAGTTTTTCTTCCCTTCCATAGAAGAAGCGAAGGAAGCAGTAGAAATTGCCGAAAAAGTTAAATGTTTCGTTGTTGAAAGGTTGGAAAAAGAGGGTTTTTACGAAGATTGAAAGCATTTGCCAAGGTAAAGCCTTAAGGCTTAATGTGAGAGAAAATTGCTTTGGAGGTGGGCTATGGACCTTTACGGAAGGGACTTAATCTGCACTCAGGAATGGAGCTTGGAAGAGCTTTGGGCTGTCCTGGACCTGGCAGCCAAGATGAAGAGGGAACGCTTCTCCCCTCGCTGGAGCGAAGCACTTAAAGGCAAGACCTTCCTCATGTTCTTCTACAACCCCGCCGTCCGCACCCGCATCTCATTTGAAGCGGCTGTAACTGAACTGGGAGGCCATGCCCAGTACCTCGTCCCCGAAACAATGCGCTTGAAGACGGAAAAGACCGCAGGT
>CAZPWR010000122.1:0-7281 GCA_964590555.1 uncultured Anaerolineae bacterium
TGGCGATAAACTACTACGCTCCAGTTAAAGCCTACCGCCTCGCCAAGCGCTTGGAACTTTTGCCAGATGAACCAGAGCATCCCAGAGCCAACGAGTGGTACTATAAGGTGGAAATAGGCCCACTTGAAAGGCTTCCCAGGCCGATCCCCAGCCGCCGGCTCCGCCGCATAACCTTCATCCCCACAACCCTCGGCAGGCTTCTCAAAGCTAAAGAGATAAACGACCTTTGGATTGGAGGTGAGGCTGAGGAAAGCTTGTGGGAGATGTTCCGAGAGAACGGCCTCCCTGCCGAAAGGCGCTTCTTAATCCAAGGGGTAGAGGAGGAAAAGGAAGTGGATTTTGCTTTCTTCTGCCGGAGGGGGAAATTGGCAGTTATGTGTGATGAAGAGCCATTGCTCTCAGGCTTAGTGCGTGAAAAATCCGCCGCCCAGGATTACGAATTGGCTGCTCTGGGTTGGACTACAATTCACCTTGAGCCAGAACTAATCCTCAAGTCCCCCGCTGAAGCTATGGGCAAAGTCCTGAAAGCAGTGGAAGAACTGGGAGGATTGACCTCGGAGGAGGAAGAGGCATGGAACTACGAAGAAGCTGGGCAATTTTAAGGCGTTACCTCTGGCTTATAGCCCTCATATTCCTGGTAGTCCTCGTAGGCAGCCTATTGACCAGGCATCCTCGCCCGCCTCGGTATGGCGCTTCCATGCGCTTCGTGGTGGGGATAATCCCGCAATCAAGCGGAAACTACTACGCCTACGACCGCTACTACACTTGGCTGGCTTCGGAATACTTGGTGGATGACATGGCCGAAGTGGTTAGGAGCCGGGCCTTCGCCGATAAAGTGGCCTCTAAGCTTTCTTTACCCCCTGGAAGCCTTTATGGCTCCATAGCCTCGGAATCAAAGCACCGGATCCTAACTGTGCACCTCTCCTGGCATGAGCCCAGCCAGCTGGAGGAGATAGCCCAAGTAGCTGCGGAGTTGATCCAAGAACCTGGAGAATTCTTCCCCCAGCTTGGGGTACAGAAAGCCAGACTTGTCCCCATAGACCCTCCGGTTGTTTACCCCATCGGGCCAAGCTTGCGGGAAAAGCTTGACTTACCGCTGAAGCTGGCTTTAGCTTTGGGGGCAGGGATAGCCTTAGCTTTCCTCCTGGATTACTTGGATGACACGGTAAGATCGCGAGAGGAATTGGAGGCTATCGGGTTAAAAGTGCTGGCAGAAATTCCCAAACGCCGAAGGTGGTTTTGAAGGACTCCTAAGGCGAACACCACGTCACATCCGTCTCATCAAAACTATCGTGAGTGATGCGCCAGACCCGTCGTGTCCCCAGAGACAAAAGGTGAATTTCGCGGGCCGAAAACCCCTTCCCCTCCCCAGTGTAAGCCGTGAAAGCTAAGAGCCGACCATCAGGGGAAAAAGTGGGCCCTTCAACCCCGCGGGGAATTTGAGTTAACCTCTCAAGGCCACTGCCATCCGGATTGACCAAATACAATTGGTGCGAACCATCACGGGATGAGACGAAGGCAATCTTTTGGCCATCAGGCGACCAAGCCGGGTACCAGTCCTGGGAAGGATGGTCCGTAAGGCGAACAAGGCCACCCCCGTCTTTTTGGATTATGTAAACATCCCAATTCCCATCCTTGAGGGCTGCAAAGGCTATCCTTTCCCCATCCGGGGACCAAGAGGCTTGGCCGGCGAAAGAGTATTCAGAAGTAAGCTGCTGGGTTATCCCTTGCCGGAGGTCCAGGAGGAAAAGTTCTTGAGCTAAGCTGACGTTGCTTCTAAAAGCCAAATAGCGGCCTTTGGGGTCAAAAGAAGGCTCTTGCCCCTTCACGAGGAACTTAAGGCCGTCACGGCCTTTTATCCAAATTTCATCCCCTTTAGCAAAGGCAATGGAACCATCGGGTGCCTGAGACGGCTTCCGCTCTTCGGCGGGGGAAGCTATGAGCGCCTCAAGCAAAGCCCCATCGGCCCTCATCCTATAGATATCGTAGTTCCCGGCCGAATCAGAAGCGAAGCAAAGATAAAGTGGAGGAACAACCTCAAGAGTTAAGGGAGGGGTCTTAAGCACGTTCCCTTGAGTGGTCTTAATTGTAGCTTCTAAGGTGTAAGCGGCTGAAGCTGAGGGTTCCCAGAGAAAAGTCACAATCCAACGGTTGGGGAAACGAGCCATAGATTGAGGGAGAGGAAAAGCCCTATGCCCGTTGAGCCACAGCTCGGCTCCTGTCAATTCTAAAGGAGGAGCTTCCACCTCCACCGTAACCCTTTGCCCCTGGAAGAGCACTACCCCTTCTTCAGGAGCGATGAAACGAGCTGACATTACTAACGGAGGGGCTGCAGGCCTTACCTCCCCCTCGGGCTTTGAAATTATGTAAATCAGCAAACCCCACTCTAAAGCTACGGCGAAGAAAAGGGCCAGAAGGATTAGGATTTGCTTTCCTCTCAAGGCTCGTAGCCTTTGAGGCTAACCCCATCCAAGTTGAAGTCCACCTCGCGTCCGGCAGTCCCCCACTTCTTCCAAAGCCTGATGAAGATAGTGATGCGGGAAGAGGGGGCCTTGAAGGTGACGGAATAGTGGCTGAACTTTCCAGGCGAAAGCCTCGGGTACAACTTGACCGGGATAAAGGTCCAATTAGTTACCGCCCTCCAGTCCGTTCCTCCGGCTGGGTCATACCCCCACTGGACGACGTAGCTATAGGGGTCCTCGTCTCCGGTTATGACCGGATCCCCCTCAGCTGCACGGAGCATGGCCGCCAAGCTGAACTCGTAAGTGGCACCAGGGGTTAAGCCAGTTACTACTTGGTAGATTCCGGCGTAGCGGTCGGGGTCGGAGGTCCCTCGGCAGTAGGTGTTTATCTCAATGAGCTGGGAGTGCAGACCATCCCATACTACAGGGAACCAAGTATCATCGTACCAGCCGTAGGAGGCATTCCCACCGTTGTCAAACTTGTGCCAGCCAAGGCCTACCCCGTCGGGGCCAAAGCCTTCCTCAAAACTTCCGTTGCGGATGAACTCAAGCCATCGGCCAACGTTCACAGTAACTGAGACAGTGGAAATTTTACCGCTGGCATCCATAGCTTCGGCCTTGAGGACATGAGGGCCAGAGGTGGCGGGAGTCCAGAGAAATTCTCTTTCCAGAGTTAGAGGGCCGGTGGAGAAAGAGACGCTGCCTATGAGTGAATTGCCATCGTAGAGCTTGAGGGAGACTATGCCAACATCATTGGAGGCGGTAACTTTAACTGGCCAAGTCTTCCCAGCGGCGGGGTAAGGAGGAACCGAAATGTTTACCGTAGGAGGTCTTATATCGGCAGGGGTGGGCCCTACAAGGCTTATCCCGTCCAGGTTGACGTCCACTTCTCTGCCGGCTGTGCCCCACTTCTTCCAGACCCGGATGAAGATTGTGATTTTAGGGGATGGAGCGACAAAGCTGGTGGAATATTCCAGCATCCTTCCAGGAGATGACCGTGGGTAAACCACATCCCAAGGTAGCTCAACCCAGTTGGTTACAGCGCGCCAATCGGTTCCACCTGCGGGGTCAAAGCCCCACTGAACCCTGTAGCTATAGGGGTCTTCCTGCCCAGTAATTACCGGGTCGCCATCCTGAGCCCTTATCATCCCCCTGATTTTGAGTGTGTAAGTAGCTCCTTGAACTACGGCTACAGTCTGGTAGATTCCGGCATAGCGGTCGGGGTCGGATGCCGCTCGGCAGTAAGTATTTATCTCAATGAGCTGGGAATGCGAGCCGTCCCATACCACCGGAGGCCATGTATCGTCGTACCAGCCGTAGGAAGCATTGCCACCGTTGTCAAACTTACCCCATCCAAGGCCCACCCCATCGGGGCCAAAGCCTTCCTCAAAACTTCCGTTGGTTATCCTTTCGGAAACAGAGGAAGCAAAGGGGAGCTTAGGGAAAATGAGGAAGGCCCCTATTGTAAGAGCAATTGCTGAGAAAATCAAAAGAGCTTTGCTTTTCATTATTAACCCCCCTTTATTTATTAAGCAAGGAAGCAAACACAGCGGCTTAACTTTATTTTAGCACTTTTACCTCCTTTCCGCAACCCCGGTGGCCATTAGGGTGTGTTCCAACTTCGTCGGGGCTCTTTTTCATGCTGATGAAATCTTCGGCCAAAGGTCGGCCTTCGCCGACTTTCATTGAAACAGGGGAAACCCCCCGTACCCCCCTGCAAGGGGGTAAAGGCCAGGAGGTTGTGAGGGGTGCCCCCGAGTGGGACCGAAGAGCTTGGCAGACCTCCAGCCAACAGGGTGGCTCCACAATTCTGGGACACACCCGGCCATTAAGCCCATGCTTGATTACACATTGTGCAGTTCTTGCTAAGGAGCTTCTCAGGTGTTATAATTTGCTCAGACAATTGGTTCCCCTATGGTATGCCGCAGCCGGAAGCTTGAACCGCTGTAGGAGCGCCATTTGAAAATCACAATGCTTTTCCAGAAAGGAGTTAGATTCCGGAAAATTTTGGTGCCCTTTTCCCCCAACTGTTCTGCCCCTGCGGTCTGTTCTTCTTTGCGATAGTAACGGCTATGGGTGCTTTTAGGCGCATTAGGTTTGCTTATCCTGTGCTTGCTAACAACTTTTGGCGTTTTATTGATTAGAGTGCTGTTAACGCTGCTGCGCTCATAGCCGAGGCAAAGCGCAAACTTGATAGCAATTTGTCCGATAGAACGGCAAATTTGACAAATCCCAAATTAAGGTTATAATATAAATGGCTAAATGGTTCTCCTGTAGCAAGCCGCTAACCCTCGTCATAAGCCGCTATAGGGGCGCCCTTTAGGCTAAATCAAATTTTGGAGGTTTAATGATGAAGCGGCTTTCCGCTTTTTTAACTTTGGCCGCGCTCTTCCTCCTTTGGCTGCCCCTGATAGCCTGCCGCCTGCTTCCCACAGTTGTGGTGACAGCGACGCCGACCATGCCTCCAGCGATGGAAACACCAACCCCAGTGCCAACAGAAACTCCTGCACCGCCCACACCTACAGCTGTTGTAGTCGTAGTGACAGCAACGCCGACCATACCTCCAGCGACGGAGACACCAACCCCAGTACCACCAACGGAAACGCCAACCCCGGTGCCAACAGAAACTCCCGCACCGCCCACGCCTACGGCCACATCTACTCCTCTTCCCCCTTCTCCTACCCCTACACCGCATGTACTCATTCCTACCCCTATCATCATTCCCATGCCAGTAACAATCTTTGACTTTGTGGTTAAGGCCAATAACGCCCATTGGCAAAGCGGGGCGGGAACTCTCCCTTGGCCCGGAGCTGATACCGACAACCGAGGCTTCGCGCGTTGGGTGAACAATGCAATCTTGGAGGATGGCTCCACAGCCCCCCGAGTCCTGGAAACCCATCCACAATGGGTAGCCAATGGCTTCATACAGGGAACCTTCATGGAGCCCTACTATAGTGGCTACGTGGTCCAATCCGGTGACCGCTTTGTAGCCCGGGTAGGGCTTCTGCAGGGAGCAAGCGCTGGGAGCGCGAACTTCCGGGTCATGATACGACCTGAGGGAGGACCCAACGCGTGGATCGGCTCTGTTTTTGATACTTACGATGGCTCTTTGAAAACCATGGACATTTCTTTGAGCCCGTGGGCTGGCAAGCGAGTGGACTTCATCCTGCGGGTGGATGCCGGTCCCTCTTCTGCTCAAGATTGGGCCGTGTGGGTAGAAGCCCGCATTGTACGGTAAGTCCTAAGCTTAGTGCAAAGAGAACGGCTAAAATGAAAGGAGGGTCTCATGATGAAGAAGGCCTCTATCCAAGCTATTGCGATAGCAGCCTGCTTTCTATTGTTAGCCGTTCTGGCTTGTAGGCCAATAGTGACAATCGTCGTTACGGCGACTCCTACGTTGCCCATTTTAGCCGAAGCAACCACCCCAGCAATCATTACAACCCCAACCGAGACCCCAACTCCCCAGCCGACGGCAGCAGTCTGCACTCTGGGTGCCCGCTGGGTTGCCGATGTCACTGTTCCTGACAACACTCCATTCGCCCCTGGTACTGCTTTTGTCAAGACTTGGCGAGTGCACAACTCCGGCACCTGCGATTGGAAGCCAGGGACGAAGTTGGTTTTCATTTCTGGGGACCCGATGGGTGGCCCAGCAACAGTGGATGTGCCCGCATTGGCAGCAGGTGCACAAACGGATATCAGTGTGAACCTCACAGCACCAGCCGCGCCGGGGACCTACCGGGCCAACTACCAGTTTCAGGCGCCGGATGGCACACGTTTCGGCCCCATCATCTGGGTGCGAATTGTGGTCCCAGGTACTCCCACCCCTACTATTGCCCCACCACCTACCGGGCTGGCTATCCTCTTGTTCTCTGCGGAAGTGGTCCAAGACATCACCCCTGCGGGTAAGCGCATCCGTTTCTACTGGCGAACCCAAGGCGCGACCAGCACTGGCATTTGGAGCGGAACTCAGACGCGCTTCCCCAAATACTGGGAAGCCACGCCGCCGAGCGAGGGAACGCTAATAGTTGACGTTGAGACCACCTTCTACCGTGACCCCGTAATGACTTTGGTCGCCCGGGACGCGGCGGGCAACGAGGTCAGGGCAACTGCCGTCGTGCCGTGGGCCTGCCAGTACCATTGGTTCTTCCCCACGGACAACCGGGCCTGTCCAGCCTACGAGGCCAGCACAACCTGGGCCGCCGAGGAGCCCTTTGAGCGTGGGCGGATGATCTGGCTGCAGGAAGTTCGCACCGGTACAGCCGTTTACCAGAAGGTCATCCTGGTCTTCTACAACGGTGGGCACTTTGAGAAGCACCCTGACACCTTTGTGGAGGGGGTGGATCCGGAGAGTGACCCGGCCATCGTGCCACCGCCGGGGCTGTATCAGCCGATTCGGGGCTTCGGCAAACTCTGGCGGACCAATACCAGCGTGCGTGACCGTCTGGGCTGGGCCACGGCCTCTGAGCAGGGGTTCCATACCCAGTGGCAGATGCAGATGGCCGAGTCCATCGGCATCCCCTTCTACGTTCGCCGGATGGACGGACGGATCATCCGGGCCGCCGGGTGGGATACGGGTTCGGGGACGTGGGAGGGGGCACCGTAGGACGTTAAACGTGAAGCGTGAAATGCAAGCATAGGACGGCGCTCAGCCGCAACCCAACATAGCGGACATTCCGTTCCGTTGGGAACTCCGCTGAAGCGGGGCGTCTATTTGTGCAAGTTCTGGGGAGGAGGTGTACGATGAAAGGGAAACTTCTGCTAAGCATCGGCTTGGCCGGGCTGCTCCTGGCCATGATGCTCGCGCTTCTGGCCCTGGCCG
>CAZPWR010000123.1:0-3230 GCA_964590555.1 uncultured Anaerolineae bacterium
GAAAGCCTTGCGCCTGTAGCGAGTGGCCCAAATGGGAAGAAGGCTAAGGGTTGAAGCCCAAGGGAAACAGGGCTTAAAGGCCAAGCAGGTTGGGGGGCTTGGCCTTGGGCAAAATGCCAGGCAGCCAGAGCCCTCAATGCCTCCTCTTGGCCTAAAAGGCGGCTGGAGGCAGCGCCTATCCGCAGAGCTAAAGCTACCAAGGTCAAGAAAATGTAGCCCAAAAGCTCAAGGGTAAAGCTGCTCAATTTTAATGCCCCTCTGAAGGATTTGCCCTTTCTCCACGCATTCTTCAATGGCTTTAGCCAAATCCAATTGGCGTGCTTCAAACCCGCGGGCCCAGTAGGCGAAGAACTCCACATTCCCCGCTGGCCCAAGGAGTGGCGAAACATTCAAGCCTAAAGTGGAAAGGCCAAGGCTGTGAGCAAAATTTACAAGGCTTTCCAGGACTTCTCTGTGGACTTTTGGGTCTCGCACTACACCACCTTTCCCCACCTTCTCACGGCCGGCTTCTAACTGAGGCTTTATAAGCGCCACAATCTCAGCCTTTGGCTTTAAGAGGTTGAGGACAGGGGGGAGGACAAGCCTGAGGGAGATGAAGGAAACATCTATGGTAGCCAAATCAACAAGCTCTGGTAGAGAAGTAAGGTAGCGGATGTTGGTCCGTTCTAAAACTATGACTCTGGGGTCTTGGCGGAGTTTCCACGCCAGCTGGCCATATCCAACGTCCACAGCGTAAACTTTAGATGCGCCATGCTGAAGGAGGCAATCGGTAAAGCCGCCGGTTGAGGCCCCGACATCAATCGCTATTTTGCCTGAAGGGTCAACTCCGAAAGCTTTAAGGGCAAATTCCAGCTTCAATCCCCCGCGGCTGACATAAGGTAGGCTCTCTTTTACCTCAATGGTTGCTTCAGGGTTAACGAAGGCCCCAGGCTTAGAGACCACTTTCCCTTCCACCAAGACTTCTCCGGCCAAGATTAAAGCTTGGGCTTTCTCGCGGCTTTCGGCAAGGCCCCGCTCTACCAGAAGGACATCCAATCTCCTCTTCATCCTGGCTTCTCCGCCACTATTACCAAAGCTCCACCTTCAACGGCTGAGCCTTTAACTAAAGGCAAAAGGGCTGCCAGGAATACTCGCAGGATAGCCGGCTTAAGAGAAGTCTGGTAAAGGAGGAAAAGGGTCGGGAAAATGGCGTTGCCCCAGAAGAAGGAGTGAGCCCAGAAAGCTGCAGCCTTCGGGGGGAGGATGTAGCGGAAATGGGAAAGCCTCATGCCTGCTCCCGTAAGCAGTGCGCTCCAATAGGACGGGGGATAAAAATGGCGCATGCTCAGAATACTGTTAATGACAAAGGCAAAGCCTCGCCTTAAGAAGGAAAGCCAGGGGGAAGACTTGGCTTCCGGAGCTAAAAGGTAGCGCTCAAGGCAATGGCTTGGGACACTGAACAAGAATTTGCCTCCCGGCTTGAGGACTCTGCCCACTTCTTTCACGGCCAATTCTACCCTGGGGATGTGCTCAAGGACGCAGGCGCTGAACACTGTTCCGAAGTAATTGTCCCGGAAGGGCAAAGAGCAAGCATCGGCTTGAAGCACAAATCGGTAAACGTGGGCAGAGAGGGCTTTCTTCAAGCGCCCTTTGTTGAGGTCAAGGCCGAGGTCCAAAGGGGTAGGGAAAAGGCTTCGGGTGAACTTGCCATCGCCGCAGCCCAAGTCCAGGACCGGTGGGATTATTTCCTCTTCTCGGAAAGCTTGGTATTCCCAAATTTTCCAGAGAGCATTGTCCGGAGGCACTTGGGTAAGCAACTCTTCCAAGGCCTTTTCCAAGGCCTGCCTCCTGGCTACACCGGCTCTTCTTCCAAGGTCAATGTTTCGCCGCAATTGAGGCAGCGCGCTTCATTCTTGCCCGATTCCACCATTAGGCCGCCACAGGAAGGGCAAGGAGTTGAAACCGGCCTCTTCCAAGAGGAGAAGCTGCACGCAGGATAGTTTATGCAGCTGTAGAAAGTGCGTCCCTTCCGGCTCTTGCGCTCTACTATGTCTCCTCCGCATAACGGGCACAGAGCGCCGGTCTTTACCAAGTAAGGCTTAGTATTGCGGCAAGCTGGGTAATTGGAACAAGCCAGGAATTTCCCGAACTTCCCCCATTTTACAACCATGGGGCTACCGCAAAGCTCGCAAGTAAGCCCTGTCTCCTCTACTGGAAGCTCAACTTTTTCAATGACCTTCTCGGCACGGGCTACTTCCTGCGCAAATGGGTTATAGAACTCCCGTAGCATCGTAACCCATTCTTTCTCCCCACGAGCTATCCGGTCTAAGTCTTCCTCCATCTCGGCCGTAAATCCGACATTTATAAGGTCAGGGAAGTGCTGGGTTAGTAAATCGCTCACGATGAAGCCGATGTCAGTGGGGACCAAGCGTTTTCCTTCCCGTTTGACATAACCTCTGGCATATAGTGTGGAGATTATGGGGGCATAGGTTGAGGGTCGCCCTATGCCGTATTCCTCCAGAGTTCGGACCAAGGAGGCTTCGGTGTAGCGAGGTGGGGGTTGGGTGAAGTGCTGCTCGGGTAGAAGTTTCACTAAATCCAGAGGTTCATCGGGCTCAAGAGGTGGGATGGGGATGGCTTCCTCTTCTTCGGAAGGGGTTTCTTCCTCTTTGGCTTCTTGATAGATTACTAAGAAACCCGGAAAGCGCAGGGAGGAGCCTGCGGCCCTGAAGAGGTAGCGGCTATCGGCTAAGATGTCAACCGAGATGGTGTCGTATATAGCGGGGGCCATCTGGCTGGCCAGGAATCGGCGCCAGATGAGTTCATAGAGCCTGAGCTGGTCCTTGTTTAGGTAAGGAGCAACAGATTCAGGGGTTCGGTAAACACTGGTGGGGCGGATTGCTTCGTGGGCTTCTTGGGCTACTTTGGCGCTGGTCTTGTATTCAGGAGGCTTCGGGGGAAGGAGTTCCTGGCCAAATTTCTCGGCTATGAAGCGCCGGGCTTCCTTCTGGGCTTCCTCAGCCACGTGGACGCTATCGGTACGCATGTAGGTTATGAGCCCACCAGGCCCTTCTTCCCCCAAAGGTATGCCTTCGTAAAGTTGCTGAGCTATGAGCATTGTCTTTTTGGCCGTAAACCCAAGCTGCTTTGATGCTTCTTGCTGAAGGGTGCTGGTGATGAAAGGAGGAGCAGGGTTCTTCTTCCTCGTCCCCCTCTTCACCCCTTGGACTACGTAGGAGGCCTTCTCCAAC
>CAZPWR010000124.1:0-1591 GCA_964590555.1 uncultured Anaerolineae bacterium
AACGCTTCTTGCGGCAGCTCATAAGAGGAGTTAAGGAGAGGGTTTGATGGAAATAA
This sequence comes from uncultured Anaerolineae bacterium, assembly GCA_964590555.1. GTDB lineage: Bacteria > Chloroflexota > Anaerolineae > SpSt-600 > SpSt-600 > SpSt-600. The sequence goes on from CAZPWR010000124.1 coordinate 57, forward strand.
CTTGGATTGGCCATTCGTGCTTCAGGATAAAGGGGAAAGGGGTCACAGTAATCACTGACCCTTACAGTGAATCTATCGGCCTTGACCTTCCCCCCCTCAAGGCTGATATCGTCACCGTAAGCCATTACCATCCGGGTCACGGCAATTGGGAAAAGGTTAAGGGGGAACCGAAGGTTTTGGATAGCCCCGGCGAATACGAAATAAAGGGCGTTTTTATAACCGGAATCCGCACTTACCACGATTCCCGCAAAGGGAAAGAGAGGGGCAAAAACGTGGCTTTCCTGTTTGACTTTGAAGACATAAGCATATGCCACCTGGGAGATATAGGCCACATTCCCGACAAGGACCAGCTGGAAGCTCTGAACCATGTAGACATCCTCCTGGTTCCAGTAGGGGGAGTCTCCACCATAGGGCCAGCGCAAGCGGTAGAAATCGTGCGGCTCCTGGAGCCAGCTATAGTTATACCCATGCATTACAAGGTAAAGGGGTTAGCTTTTAAGCTCAATCCGGTGGAGAAATTTTTCAAAGAGTTAGGAATTTCCACCCCCAAGCCCATTGATACCCTCAAAGTTAAAGGCCAGAGCTTGCCCTCAGAAACCCAGTTTTACATTATGGAGAGGAAAGCATGAGGAAGCTTGCCTTCCTGGCTTTAATTCTGGCAATCGCCGTAGGCTGCACAAGCCATCCGCCTGATCCAGCAAGGCTTGTGGAAGAGGGAAAAGCTAAGATGGATGCAGGCGATTATCAGGGGGCAGTAGGCGCCTTTGAAGCAGCCATAAAAGCAGGAGCTTCTGGCCCTGAGGTCTACTTCCTCCTGGGGAATGCCCGCTTCCAACTTGGGCAGATTGATTCAGCCATTGAGGCCTATAACAAAGCCCTTTCCCTGGACTCTGGGCATCTTGGAGCTCTTACTAACCTCGGGGCCGCTTATTACGTAAAGGGCGACCTTGAAGAAGCAATCCGCTATTACCGAAAGGGCCTTGAAATCAAGCCCGATGACCCTGAGCTGCATTACCTCTTAGGTGCGGCCTACATCCAAAAGGGCTTATTAGATGATGCCTTGAAAGAAATGGAAGAAGCTCTGAGGCTTAAGCCCTCTTTCCCAGAGCCTTATTTCGGCCTCGGAGTTATCTACAAGCTCAAAGGGGAGAAGGAAAGGGCTTTGGAAGCCTTTGAGCAGTTCCTGAAAGCTGGGCCCCCTCAGGACCCCAAGGCTGTGGAGGAGGCCAAGAAGATGATAGAAGAGCTGCGATGAGGAGGTGAGAGATGCCCGAGAAGGAGATAATCCCAAGGGTTGAAATGCCCCGGCAGGACCCCAAAGTCCGAAGGCGCAACTTCAACGAGGTAGCTTTAGGATACGATTACGAGATGGCACTCAGGGAAGCTTCTCGCTGCCTCCAATGCAAGAAACCAAAGTGCGTGGAAGGGTGCCCTGTCAATATTGACATCCCTGGCTTCATCTACCACCTCCGAGAAGGTAACTTGGAAGAATCCATCCGAGTCCTTAAGGACAAGAACAACCTCCCAGCCATATG
>CAZPWR010000125.1:0-4831 GCA_964590555.1 uncultured Anaerolineae bacterium
CAGGGGGTTATGGGAGTGGGCTTTGCCCCCTGGCCCCTCAATTTGCCCACACTCATCGGCAGGCGTGCAAGAGAAGGAGGGGGCGCTTTAGCGCCCATCCTCGGCTGAGCCTGGTCGTTTACGGCCAGGCGAAGGCTCGCCTCCCCGTTTGGTTTTGTGAAAGGACACCCCCAAGCCCCCTTTACCCCTTCGCAGGGGGTTATGGGAGTGGGCTTTGCCCCTGGCCCCTCAATTTGCCCACACTCGTCGGCAGGCGTGCAAGAGAAGGAGGGGGCGCTTTAGCGCCCATCCTTGGCTGAGCCTGGTCGTTTACGGCCAGGCTCCGCATTCTGTCCGAACTAATTTGTTAAAGTTCATCGAGGGGGTTATGCCCCCATTTATTTTTTGCTAAGCCTGATAATCCACTTGGCTATTTCAACAGCCCAAAATACAGTGGAAGCTAAGGCCAAGCTTGCGATGAACTCCCACCAGGTAAGAGGAGCGGTCTTGAAAATGCCCTGAAAAGGTGGAAGGTAGATGATTAGGAGCTGAAGGATAACGGTGATTGCGATGGAAGCCAGAAGAAGGGGGTTGGAAGTAAAGCCTATCCGGAAGATGGATTCCCTTTCGGAACGGACGACCAACGCGTTGCCCATCTGCGCCAAGGTTAGGGTGGTGAAAATCATCGTCCGCCAGGTCAGTTCGCTCCCCACGGAAAGGATTTCGGGCAGGAGGGAAGTGAAGCCCAAAAGTATCCCCACCAGCAGAATGTATTTCCACATCCCGGCAAATATGTTCTCATCAGGCGGCCTCGGTGGGCGCTTCATTATATCGGGTTCGGCAGGGTCAAACCCCAAGGCCAGGCCAGGAAGCCCATCGGTCACCAGGTTAATCCACAGGATTTGGAGAGCCGTAAGCGGTATCGGCCGGCCCAGAAGTGGAGCCACCATCATCACGAATATCTCACCAACGTTGCTGGAGAGGATGTATTTTACGAACTTGCGTATGTTCTCGTAGATCACCCTCCCCTCTTCCACCGCAGCCACAATGGTGGCAAAATTGTCATCCAAGAGCACCATCTCCGAAGCTTCCTTGCTCACATCCGTCCCCGTTATGCCCATTGCTACACCTATGTCGGCCTTCTTGAGAGCGGGGGCATCGTTTACCCCATCGCCAGTCATGGCCACTATTTGGCCTCGCTTCTGAAGCGCTTCTACTATCTTAAGCTTATGCTCCGGGGATACACGGGCATAAACGGTGACATTTTCCACAATCTTCTCCAGCTCTTCCACAGTCATCCTTTCCAAATCCGCTCCGGTTATTACTTCCCCTCCCACATCCATCCCAAGCTGCCGAGCTATGAAAATAGCGGTTTGGGGATGGTCTCCCGTTATCATGACCGGGCGAATTCCAGCGGTCTTGCATTTGGCTATCGCTTCTTTGACTTCAGGCCTGGGAGGGTCCACCATTGCCATCATCCCTACGAAAACCATTTCCCTTTCAGGTTCTTCAGGGATTTCCTTTAAAGGCCTGAAGGCCACCCCCAGCACTCTCATCCCCTGGGAAGCGAAGCCAGCATCGGCTTTGAGGATGCGGTCCCTCCATTCCTCGGTTAGCGGTTCAGCGTGGTCCTTGTTCCATACCATGGTGGAAATTTCCAAGAGGCTGGTGACAGCTCCTTTGCAAAATGCGACGTAAGGAGAATTTAAGGGCAAAAAGGAATGGTCATTAAGCTTGTGGATTGTGGTCATGCGCTTGCGCTCGGAGGTGAAAGGGACTTCGCTAACTCTGGGAGCCTTTTTCTCCAACTCTTCCTTCCAGAATCCGAACCTGGCGGCCGCAACTACCATTGCCCCTTCAGTGGGGTCGCCTTTGGCGTAAAGGCGCGAGGGGTTAAAGGGGTCAGGCTCCAAGTAGGAGTCATTGCACAGAGCCCCTCCTACAAGGAGGAGCGAAAGGGCCGGGTCCCTTTCTTCAAATTGCTCTTCCCCCCTCTCCAGGAAAGGCCCGGCTTTGGAAAGCTTCTCGGTAAGGTCCAAGGTTTTGTTAGCTACGTCTAAAACGGTCACAGTCATGCGGTTTTCGGTAAGTGTCCCGGTTTTATCGGAGCAGATGAAGGTTACGGAGCCCAAGGTTTCCACAGCCGGGAGCTTGCGGATGAGGGCATTGCGCCGGACCATCCTCTGAGCCCCGAGAGCCAGGGTTATGGTTACCACAGCGGGGAGGCCTTCAGGGACAGCTGCTACTGCCAGGCTTATGGCCGTGAGGAACATGGTGTGGACGTGTTCGCCGCGCCAGAGCCCCAGAGCAAATACAACCACTACTAAGATTCCAGCCGCTATGGCTAACCCTTTGCCAACTTGAGCCATCCTTTCCTGAAGGGGCGAGGCTTCCCGCTTAACGGTTTGAATCATCTGGGCTATGCGGCCCAGCTCGGTCCTCATCCCTGTCTCTACCACAACCCCAACCCCACGGCCGTAAGTTACATTTGTCCCCATGAAGGCCATATTGATTCGGTCGGCAACAGGGGTATCAGGGGGTAAGACAGCTTCGGCTTCTTTGTCCACCGGGGTTGATTCCCCGGTCAATGGAGCCTCGTCGGTCCGCAAGTTTATGGCTTTTATTAGGCGCAGGTCCGCCTGTACCCTGGTCCCGGCTTCCAGAAGGACTATGTCGCCAGGGACAAGCTCCTCGGCTGGGATTTCTTGGATTTTGCCATCCCTTTTGACCTTAGCTATTGGCGCGGCCAATTGCTTTAAAGCCAGCAGAGCCCTTTCCGCCCGATATTCTTGGGTGAAGCCAAGTATAGCATTGAGGATGACTATCACCAGGATGGCAATTGTCTCCTTCACATCGCCCATGAAGAAGGAAATAACGGAAGCGATGAGGAGTATTATGACCATTATGTCGGTGAACTGGGAGAGGAATATGGCAATGGGGTTAGGGCCTTCTCTCTCCTCAAGTTTGTTTGGGCCATAGATGGAAAGGCGCTTCTTGGCTTCCTCCGATGAAAGGCCCATTTCGGGGTCGGTTCCAAGCCGTTTTAGGACTTCGCTGATTTCAAGGGATGTCCAGGCAGTTTGTTCTTTCGCACTCACGGTCCTCACCTCCTCATTCAGAAACAGCTTTTTCTACTTCTACATAGTTGCTGTAGAAAGTTGCTCCGCGACCTAAGTCAGCTTCCAAATCAGGTGTGGTGGAGTTAACGTTAGTCCCTTTGGGGGAGAAACTTCCCCACCATATGCTTGGGCTTATCACTACGCCGGGTATCGTTTCGTAGCTTACTTGAGCCCAAAGGTAGCATTCGCCCCTATCATTCCGCACTTTTACGAGGTCCCCATCGGAGATGCCCCTTTCCTCGGCATCTTGGGGATGGATTATTAGTACCGGACGCCCTTCTTTTGCCCGCAAGGAATCAATCGCCCCGAAGCTGGAGTTGAGGAAGTGATGGGCACTTGGGGTCAAGAAGATTAGGGGATACGAGCTTGGCGGTAGGGGTTTGTAATCGGGCAAGGGGTCCAGGCCCTGTTTCTCCAGCTTGTGGGAGTAGAATTCCAGCTTTCCGGAAGGGGTCGGGAAGCCATGGGCGAAGGGTATAAATGGTTTAGGGATATTTAAGCGGACCCATCCTTCCTCTTCCAAGCGCTCTCGGGTTACCCCGCTTCCCTCTAATGCCTGGTCCACAAGCTCTTCATCGGAGTCTTTAAAGCATTCTTCTTCAAAGCCCATGGCCTTGCCCAGCCGACGGAAAAATTCGGTGTTGCTGACACTTTCCCCTAAAGGCTCTATAGCTGGTTTATTTAAGCTTAGGTAGTAATGGCCGTAGGAGGTGTGGAGGTCAAGCTTTTCCAGTTGGCTTGAGGCTGGAAGGACTAAATCGGCAAAGCGTGTGGTGTCGGTGAAAAATATGTCGTGCACTACCACAAAAAGGTCCTCTCGCATTAGCCCTTTGATGACAAGTTCCCGGTTAGGGGCGGAGTTGGCAGGGTCGGAGTTGTAAACGAACAAGGCTTTTATGGGTGGATCGTTCAGCTCAGTAAGGGCTTTCCCTAAGTGAATCATGTTTATGGTGCGAGGATTGTTCGGCAAGAGGTCGGGGCGTTGGAGTTTTTCCCAATTTATGGGGAAAGCGCCGCTGGTGGATAGTAATGCCCCACAGCCTGGGTAGAGCCATGCGCCAGTTAGGCCCGGAAGGCAAGCGATTGTCCGGACCGCCATCCCTCCGTTAGTGTGGCGTTGGAGGCCGTAATTTAGGCGTATCAGCGATTTAGGGGTTGAAGCGTAGAGCCTGGCCAGTGCTTCTATGTTTTCAGCCAAGATTCCGGTGATTTCGGCCACGGTTTCCGGGGTGTAAAGAGCGACTCTTTCCCGCAGGGCTTCAAAGCCGTAAGTGAATTGGTTTACGTAATCGTGGTTGTAGAGGTTGTCCCGGATTAAGACGTGCATGATTCCGAGGGCGAGGGCGCTATCGGTCCCTGGTTTTATGGGGATGTGGATATCGGCCAAAGAGGCAGTTCGGGTTCGCCTCGGGTCTATAACGATGAGTTTTGCTCCGCGGCGTCGGGCTTTTTGGATTAGTGGCCAGTAGTGGGGGTTGCTGGTTATGGTGTTGGTGCCCCAGAGGATTATGAGTTCGGCATTGGGGATGTCTTCGGGGTCAGGGCCAATGGCTGCGCCCGTAGTGGCAATAAATCCTTCCTTACCAGCGGATGAGCATATGGTGTAAAGGATTCGGGTAGCACCGAGGCGATGGAAGAACCTTCTGTCCATGCTTCCAAAGTTGAGGACTCCAAGGGTCCCGGAGTAGCTGTAGGGCATGATGGCTTCGGGGCCGTAGCGTGCAATTATTTCC
>CAZPWR010000126.1:0-3620 GCA_964590555.1 uncultured Anaerolineae bacterium
AAGGATGTGGGCATATTTTTGGTAAAGTTCAAGGCGCTGCGACTGAAAGTACGGCCCATAAAGCCCACCTACACCAGGGCCCTCATCCCACTCCAGCCCGAGCCACTTCAAGCCTTCCATTATGTCTTCCAGAGAATCGGGAACATAACGTGTGCGATCGGTGTCTTCAATCCTTAGGATGAAGGAGCCACCGTGGTGGCGGGCAAAGAGCCAGTTGAATAGGGCAGTCCTTGCCCCTCCCACATGTAGATATCCAGTTGGGCTTGGTGCAAAGCGAACTCTTACACTCACAGCCTCCTCCAAAGTTTCAACGCTAATTCTTGCGAGCGGGCAGTGATTTCTTCCTCGTCCAAGGTCAACACTTTACCCCTTTCCATCAGTATTTTACCACCCACAATCACGGTGTCAACTCCTGTCCCGTCTATGCCAAAGATTACGTGCCAGGGGTAATTCTCTTGGGTAAGGGGAGTAGTGGGGTAATAGCTAAGGATTGCAAGGTCAGCCCAAGCCCCGGCTTTTATGGTTCCCAAAGGTTTTTCGGGCCAGAAAAGGCCCGCTATGGCTGCGTTGTGTGGGAAAGCCATCTTGAGGATTAGGTCGGCTCCAATGGCTTGGGGGTCAAGCCTGGCCAGCCTGTGGACAAGGTAAGCGGTGTGCATTTCCACAAACATGTTGTTGGAGAAGCCATCGTTCCCCAAGCCGACTTCTATGCCCTTCTTCAGCATTTCTACCACTGGAGCAGTCCCTACCGCATTGTTCATGTTGGAGCGGGGGTTGTGGACTACTCTGGTTTGAGTTTCCTTGAGGATTTCCATCTCCCTATCGTTTATGTGGACGCAGTGGGCGGCGATTGTTTTGAGGCCAAGGATTCCGAAGCGGTGAAGCCTTTCCACTACCCTTAAGCCTGACCGGCGCAAGGAATCTTCCAAATCGGCTTTATCTTCTGCAACGTGGATGTGGAAGCCGGTTCCGAGGGATTGAGCATAGGATGCGCATTTCTCCAAAGTCTCGTCCGATAGGGTCAGTGAGGCATGAAGGCCAAAAGTAGCCCTTATCAAGCCCCCCTTCTCCCGGCTTTTGCGGATGAAGCGCTCGTTTTCCCGTATCCCAGCCTCCATCCGCTCTTTGCCGTCCCTATCGGTAACTTCGTAGCAGAGGCAAGCTCTTAAGCCAGCTTGTTCCACAGCTTCGGCGATGACGTCTAAGCTGCCGTCAATCGCCCCTTGAGAGGCGTGGTGGTCAAGCAAAGTCGTAGTTCCGTGTTTTATGGCATCAACCAGGCAGACCAAGGCGCTGTAGCGGATGTCATCGTAAGATAGAGCTTTGTCTAAGCGCCACCAGAGCCTTTCCAAGATTTGGGGGAAGTTGCGTGGGGGCTCGCCAGGGATTGCCATTCCCCGAGCAAAAGCACCGTAGAAATGGGTATGGGCACAGATGAGCCCAGGCATGATGAGCTTATCCCTGGCATCCACAATCTTCTCCCCAGGGTAGCGCTTGACCAGCTCCGAAGCAGGGCCAACTTCAACGATTTGGTCACCTTGGATTAGTATCGCTCCTCCTCTGATGAAAGGGGCTTCGGGGTCAAAAGTTAGGATAGTCCCTCCAAGTATTAACATCTCACTTCTCCTCTCTTGAGTAAGGCAAGCCGAGGGCGGAAGGGGCTCCGATGCGCCGGCGCATCACTTCTCCGGAAGCAGCCATGAGGACAAGGATGGTGAGGATAAAGGGGAGGGTATTGAGCAGGTTAGGGGAAATTCCGAAAGGCTGGAGTCGGTATTGAAGGACTTTAACCCCGCCGAAGAGGTAAGCTCCTAAGAGTGCTCGCAGTGGGCTCCAGAGGGAGAAGATGGTCAGTGCTATCACAATCCAGCCTGCCCCGGCCGTCATCCCCTCAATCCAAGATGGGGTATAGACTATGGAGAGGTAAGCGCCGCCTATTCCCGCCAATACCCCTCCGATGAAAGTGCAAAGGTAGCGGATGGCAAAGACGTTCACCCCCATGGCATCAGCGGTTGCGGGGTCTTCCCCTACCGAGCGGATGCTTATCCCTAAGCTTGTCTTGTAAAGGAGGAACCACATTATGGGCACTAAAGCTATGGCAATGTAGGCAAGGGGGTCAAACCGGAAAAGGAGGGGGCCGAGGAAAGGTATATCGCTCAACAGGGGTATTTTAATTCCACCGATTTTGGCTGAAGCTGGCAAGGGGACTCCGATGAACCTCCTTCCAAGGAGGCCGCTGAGGCCAGTCCCGAACATGGTCAAAGCCAGGCCGGAGACCACTTGGTTCCCCCTCAGGTGTATGCTTATAAATGCGTGGATTAGGGAAAGAAGCCCTCCCATGAAGGCGGCCAAAGCGAACCCAAGCCAAGGGTTGCCTGTGTAATAGGCTGCGGAAAAGCCCATGACTGCCCCAATGAGCATCATCCCCTCAACTCCCAAGTTCATGATTCCGGAGCGCTCGGCGAGGATTTCCCCAAGGGTTCCGAAAAGCAAGGGGGTTCCAGCAGGAACAGCAGCGCTCAGCACTCCGATGATGAAGTCCAACATGCTGACTCCTCCTTGCGGGATGTCGGCATTTCTTTAGGCTTAACAATTATGGAAACCCGGTAACGCAGGAAGATTTCCCCGCCTATGAGGAAGAAAAGGATTGCCCCGTTGAACATGTGGATGGTAGGGACAGGCAGGCCGAGCGATACTTTTAAGGCATCGCCTCCCACCAGCAAACCGCCAAAGAGGAAAGAGGTCAGGATAACCACCAGGGGATTAAGTTGAGCAAGCCAAGCCACAATTATGGCTGTGAAGCCGTAGCCGGGGGAAATCCCCTGCGGGGAACGCAAGCGGGCATGTATCCCTGCCACTTCCCCTACACCGGCTATTCCGGCAAGCCCTCCGCTTATCAGCATCACTAAAACGGCGACGCGGAGGTAAGGAATGCCGGCGTACAAAGCAGCCTTGGGGTTATCGCCTGTCACCCTTAGCTCATAGCCCCAACGGGTGCGCATCAGGAAAAAGTAAGCGAGGATGGCAGCTACAATGCCCAAGATAAGGGTTGGGTAATGGATTCGGGTGCCAGGTATTGTGGGGATTATAGCTGCGTCGGGGAACTTATCGGAGTAAGGGAAGCCCCACTCCTTGGCCCCTTTCCAAGGGCCGTATACAAGGTAATTGACGATTTCGGTGGCCACGTAGACCAGCATGAGGGAAGTGATAACCTCGTTTACTTGGAGCTTAGCTCTAAGGATAGCGGGTATAAGAGCCCACAGAGCCCCGGCCAAGAAGCCGGCTGCAAACATGGTTGGGCGCACTGCCCAGGAAGGGAGCTTTATCGGGAAAAACAGAGCCACCCAAGTAGCAGCGATAGCCCCCATAAGGAGCTGGCCTTCTGCCCCAATGTTCCAGAACTGGGCCTTGAAGGCCAGAGCTAACCCTACTCCGCAAATGAGCAAAGGTATAGCTTTTACCGTGGTTTCAGAGAGGCCATAGAAGCTTCCGAAAGAACCGATGAAGATTTTCTTGTAAGCCTGGATGGGGTCAATCTTAGCAGCCCAAAGCACAAAGGCGATGGAGACCAAAGCCAAAAGCAGGGAAATCGTATTAATGACAAGCCTAAGCCAGCCCGG
>CAZPWR010000127.1:0-7705 GCA_964590555.1 uncultured Anaerolineae bacterium
TAAAGCTCAAGCCTGTTGGAAAGGTGAGGATAAAGGCCAACAGTAGTGGCGAGCGGGGCGTTCCGTGGTATCAGGGAAGTGAATTGGGAAAGTAAGCGATGGTGTGGAGGGATGGATGGGCAAGGGAAGTTCCAGGCCAAGGGGGAGAAACCGCGAAGGAATTGGAGGGCCAAGGAAGCAGTAATCATCCACGCTGATAGGGCTGGATAGGCCCTCTCTCTCAGCCTGGCCATCCCGAAGATGGCCGATAGGGTTAGAAAGGGGATGAAGATAGCGGAGTAGTGCTGCTCTCCGGAGTAAGTGGCCGGGTAATTGCTCAGGATGTTGAGGAGGAAGAAAGGAGCAGACCAAATTAAGATTTCCGGGGCAAGCAGGGATAGGAAACCAGTGTGAGCAAGGAGAAAAGCACCATACCCTGGGCCTCGGGATAGGATGAGGCCGATGGCTTCTTTTAAGCTCTGAAAGTGCTGATAGCGGGCAATGTAAAGGTAATTTTCCCCAAAGGTTCGCTTTGTGTAGTAAGGTATGATGAGGCCGAAAGCGCAGACAGCATAGATTAGGCTCAGAGCCATAAGGAAAATACCCATCCGCCTGGACCACCTAAAGAAGGAGTAAGCCCCAAGGAGAAAAGCCAAGTAGAACATGTCCTCCCGCGCTGACATCGCCAGGATGGCGAAAGTCAAGAAAGGGAAGGCTTGGCGGCGGAGGGCAAAGTAGCAGGCGAAGAGGAAAAGAGGCCCAGCTAAAGGGGCTGTATGGAAATCAGCCAAGTTTGCGGCTTGAAGGGCAGGGGAAAGAAGGTAAGCCAGAGGGAAGACCAAGGCTAAAAAGTCGTTTTTGAGGATGTCTCGGGCTATGAGGAAGATAGGGACCGCTCCTAAGACAAGGATAACGGTTTGAACAACGAGGAGGGCTTCGGCTTTGTCCCATATCAGCAGGAAGGGGGCGAGTAGAAGGATTATGGGCTCAAAGTGGTAAGCTAAGGCCGAGCTTTCAGTTTGGTGAAATGGTCGGCCGTGGGCGGTGGACCAGACGGCTTGGTGGTTGATTCCCAGGTCAAGCTTAGCCGTTTGGAAGGACCAGTGTCTGGCGAGGGATAAATAGCTAAAGGTTAAAACGTAGAGGGTTATCAAGAGGGAGAGGATTAGGATAGGGAGGGTTTTTCTCATCCTACCCACCCCACCACAAAAGCGATGGCCATAGCTCGGGAGTGGGCCAAACTTATGCTCCATCCCTTTATCCCAAGCTCCTGAGCTTTAGCCAGCGCTTTCCCGTGAAGCCTTAAGTAAGGTTTCCCTGAGTCATCTCCCAAGATTTCCACTTCCCTCCAGCTTATGGGACCTACGCCCGTTCCGAGAGCTTTGGCTACTGCCTCTTTGGCGGCAAATCGTGCTGCCAAGCAGGAAATTTGGCCATTACAAAGCCTTAGTTCTTCCGGGGTGAAAACTTTGGCTTTAAACCTTTCGCCCCAACGCCGGCAAGCTCTTTCTATTCGCTCTATCTCTACTAAATCAACTCCCACCAGAAACGCCTGCTCCGTCAAATCCCCTCCCTATCCCCCGGTATATGAAGCCCAAAGCTTTCATCTTTTCGGGGTCGTAGATATTGCGCCCGTCTATGAGGATGGGCTTACGCATCAGGTTCTTTATGCGCTCCATGTCAAGCTGCTTAAATTCGTTCCATTCAGTGACCAGGATGAGGGCATCAGCCCCTTCGGCCACTTGGTATGGGTCTTCCTTGAATTCTACTCCGTTAAGGATAGCTTTAGCGTTCTCCATGGCAGCGGGGTCATAGGCTTTAACCTTGGCCCCTTCGTGCTGGAGCATGTGGATTATCTCTACAGAGGGGGCTTCGCGCATATCATCGGTGTTGGGCTTGAAGGCAAGGCCAAGGATTCCGATGACTTTGTTCCGGAGGCTTCCTCCCAGGAGGTTTCGGAGCTTGTGGACGAGCCTGCGGCGCTGGTCCTGATTTATTTCAATGACGGAGCGAAGCAGTTGGGGATGGCAACCGTGGGTGGCAGCCATGTAGGCCAAGGCCCTTACGTCTTTGGGGAAGCAGCTTCCACCCCAGCCGATCCCTGCACCCAAAAATTCGGGGCCTATCCGGTGGTCAAGTCCCATCCCCCAAGCCACGACCTTTACATCAGCACCGAGGGCCTCGCAGATGTTGGCGATTTCGTTAATGAAGGAGATTTTAGTGGCGAGGAAGGCGTTGGAAGCGTATTTTATCATCTCGGCCGTGCGTAAATCAGTTATGATTACTGGCGCTTGGAGGGGAGCATAAAGTTCGGCTACTTTTTCTGCAGCTTCTCGGCTGGTTGAGCCTAAGACTATGCGGTCGGGGTTCATGAAGTCGTGGACAGCGGAGCCTTCACGCAAAAATTCGGGGTTGGAGACGACCCAGAAGGGGATGGAAGGGTTGGCCATATTCTCCCGGATTATTTCCGCTACAAAGTCCCCGGTTCCGATTGGGACAGTGCTTTTGTTTACGATTATCACTGGGTGGTCAAGGTGTTTGGCTATTTCTTTGGCCGCAGCCTCTACGTAGGAGAGGTCGGCTTCCCCTTCACTGCCTTCTGGGGTATTGACGGCGATGAAGATGAACTGGGCGTTTTTGAGGGCTTCGGCATAGGAAGTAGTGAAGAAGATGCGACCGGCTTTGAGGTTACGGCGGACTATTTCTTCAAGGCCTGGCTCAAAGAAAGGGACTTTACCCTTTTTAAGGCTTTCAATTTTGGCCTCGTTCACATCTACGCACCATACTCTGTTACCAAGGTCGGCAAAGCAAGCCCCAGTAACGAGGCCGACGTATCCCGCTCCGATGACCACAATTTCCCTCATTGTTTCCCCTCCTACATTCTCAGCCTTGGGTCAAGGGCGTCCCTGAGGCCATCCCCCAGGAGGTTGAACCCCAGGACGCTTAGCATTATAGCAAGGCCGGGGAATATGACAACATGAGGGGCAGTAAAGACCGAGCCTCTTCCCTGGCCAAGCATTGCTCCCCATTCAGGCGTAGGGGGTTGAGCGCCGAGGCCCAGGAAGCTCAAGCCAGCGGCATCAAGGATAGCTGTGGCTATTCCAAGAGTCCCTTGGACTATGATTGGGGTAAGGCAGTTAGGCATTATGTGACGGAAAAGGATGCGGCTTGAGGAGCACCCTATGGCCCTGGCGGCTAAGGTGTAATCCATCTCCTTGGCGGCCAGAACCGAGGCTCTGACAATCCTGGCATAAGCGGGGATTGAGACGAAGGCAATGGCATAGAGCATGTTCAAAAGGCCAGGCCCGAGGATAGCCACTATGGCTATGGCCAAAAGGAGGCTTGGGAAGGCCAGCATTATGTCCATAATCCGCATGATTACGTTATCAATCCATCCCCCAGCATATCCTGAGACCGCCCCTATTAACGTACCAGCAATTATGGCCAGGGAAACGGAGGCTACTCCAACGTAAAGGGACACCCTCGCTCCGTAAATCACCCGGCTTAAAAGGTCCCTCCCCACCTCGTCCAAGCCGAAGGGGTGTTCCCAAGAAGGGGGTTCCCGACGCCTCGTAATATCTTGAGCGATGGGGTCATAGGGAGCAATCCAAGGGGCGAATATTGCGCAGAAGACGAAGAGTCCCAAAATAACCATGCCAATTATTGCCAATTTATTGCGGAAGAGCCGCCTTAAGGCATCCCGGAAAAGCGTTGTTTGAGCTGGCAACCTCTCTTCCACTTGCTCTACCTCCTTATTCGTACCTTATGCGGGGGTCAAGGTAGGCGTAAGAAATGTCCACTGCCAAGTTTATGAAGACAAAAAGCACGGCAATTACCAAAACACTTCCCTGGACCGCAGGGTAATCTCTGGCCAAGATGCGGTCCACCACAAGTCTTCCCATCCCTGGCCAGGAAAATATAGTTTCGGTGAGGATTGCGCCGGCCAGAAGGTAACCAAGCTCAAGGCCTATGACTGTTATCACGGGGAGGAAAGCATTTTTGAGGGCGTGTCGGAAGATTACGGCCCTCTCCCTCAGCCCTTTAGCTCTGGCTGTCCGGATGTAATCTTGGTGCAGGACTTCCAGAAGGCTGGAGCGGGTCATTCTGGCGATTATGGACATTGGTATAGTGCCAAGGGCCAGGGAAGGTAAAATTAGGTGCTTGATGCAGTCCACCAAGGCCACCCAATTCCCAGTCACTAGGCTATTGAGGATGTAGAAGTTGGACAAGAAATTCAGCAGCCACATTACTTTCTCGCCCACCGGCCCGGTTAAGTGTATGTTGTACACTTCGGGTATGGTGGGCAACGGGATGCCGGGAGTTATGCGCCCGGAGGGGGGAAGCCACTTGAGCTTGAAGCCGAAGATGTACATGAGTATAAGGCCGAGCCAGAAGACAGGCATTGATACGCCGATGAGGGCCCCCACCATGGTAACGAGGTCAAAAAGGGAATTGTGGTAATAAGCAGCGATTATCCCTGCAGTTATCCCGAAGAGGCAGGCAATGAACATCGCTCCCAAGGTTAATTCCACTGTGGCCGGGAGCCTTTGAGCCAGCTCTGTGGTTACAAGTTCATTGGTGCGGATAGCCCTTCCCAGGTCGCCTCGGACTATCCTACCCAAGTAGCGGATGTACTGGATGGGTAAAGGGTCATCAAGGCCCATCCTCTTGCGGAACTCGGCCACTTGCTCAGCAGTGGCATGCTCCCCTAACATAACCCTGGCTGGGTCGCCAGGGATGAAGCGCAAAAGGGAAAAAGTTACAATGGATATGCCGATGAGGACGGGTATAAGCATCACTAAGCGTTGAGCTATGTAACGTATCATAGCTCCTTCCCCCTAACAAAAAGCCTGCAGCGGAGGGCGAGTTTCCCCCCACTGCAGGCTATATTCCCACTACCCTCCGGCCTTACTCTCCCTTGAAGCCACCGAAGAAGTAAGCCCAGTAGAAGAAGTCACCGGTATGACCCTTGTGGTAGGGGTTATCCTTGTCCCACCAGCGCTCAAAGTTGAAGATGACGGCATCAGCATTGAAGTCGGTGCCATCGTGGAACTTCACACCCTTGCGCAAGTAGAAGGTCCACTCCAGGCCGTCGGGAGAGACTTCCCACCGCTCGGCAAGGCCGGGGACTACTTCGGTAGTTCCAGGCTTGAAGGTCACCAGTTGCTCAAATACTTGCTTGCAGACCCAGAAGGATTCGCCGTCGGTTTCGTCGGCGCAGTCCAAGCCAACCGAGTCCCCGCTGCGAGCGTAGATGAGGGTGTCTTTGCCCGGAGCTTCCACCAGCCAGAGGGCCTCATTGCTGAAGGGATCGGGGTAGATGCCCGTCCACTCCTTCCTGTAGGCGGTGGCAGAGCTGTTGTGGACAATCGGAATGGCGATGGCCTTTTCAAAGATGAATTTATTGGCTTCATCGTAAATCTTCTGGCGCTCTACAGGGTCAAGGGTTGAGGCTCCCTTGTCCAGCAAGCTCAGGAGCTCGGGGAAGTCATTGGGATCACCGAAGCTCATGTCGGCGCCCTTCCCGAAGAAGACGTCAAGGAAGTTGGTGGCATCGGCGTAGTCGGCCATCCACCCCAGCATGAAGAGGTCGGCCTCTCCGGCAGCCACCTTGTCCAGGTAGGTGCCCCAGTCGTATGTCACAATTTCGGCATCAATCCCTACTTCCCTGAGCTGGGCCTGGATTGCTTCACCGATTTTGTCTGGAACCGGATAGTAACCGCGGGAGACAGGCATCACCCACAAGGTGGTCTTGAAGCCATTGGGATAGCCGGCCTCAGCCAGAAGCTTCTTGGCCTTTTCGGGGTCATACTCAAAGGACGGCACATCCTTGGAGTGGCCGAAGATTCCGGGCGGGATGAACTGAGTGGCCACTTCCGCCGTGGGCGGGTAGAAGGATTCCACAATGGCTTTTTTGTTGATGGCGTAGCCTATGGCCTGACGGACACGGACATCATCAAAGGGCTTGCGGGCTCGGTTTATCCCCAGGTAGCCGATGTTGAACTTGGGCCGGAAGAAGACCTGGATGTTTGGATCCTTCTGGGCCACTGGGATATCATCGGGGGCCATATTGTCAATACCGTCCACGGTCCCGGCCTGGAGCTCAAGGAAGCGGGCGGTGGCCTCTTTTATGACCCTGAAGACAACCGTTTTGGTTTTGGCCTTCTCGCCCCAGTAGTCCTCAAAGCGCTCCAGGACGATCCGGTCTTCAGGCTTCCACTCCACGAACTTATAGGGGCCAGTGCCCACCGGGTTCTTGAAGAGGTCGCCGCCTCCACCGAACTTCTTCACGTTCTCAGGGCTGGCGATTCCGAAAGCGTTGAAGGCCATCTTCTGAAGGAAAGCCACGTCCATTCGGTTCAGGTAGAACTTAACGGTGTAGTCATCTATTTTCTCAATGTAGCGGAAGAGGCTCTTAGCTTCTGGATTCGGTGGAGGAACGGCAGGCTTCGGGGTTGGCGTTGGGGGCACGGGCGTGGGAGTGGGCGGGGCAGGTGTAGGGGTGGGAGGCACAGGCGTCGGTGTAGGGGTTGGGGTAGCACAGCTAGCCAGCATAGCTAAGGCCAGTGCCACCACCGTTGCAAAGCTTAGCAACCTGTAACCCTTCATTTTTACCTCCTTGGCTTTATTTTAAAGCGAGCTTTTGCCCGCTTTACTTTGCTCCGTACCACTTCTTCATTAGCTCGTCCAAGATGCCCTTCTCTTTTACGGCCTTAAGCCCCTTGTTGATGAGGTCCAGTAGTTCCTTGTTGCCTTTCTTGACCACGATGCCGTAGTATTCTTCGGTGAAGGGTTCGCCCACCCACTTAAGTTTATCCGGGTATTTGGCAACGAAGGCCATGGTCAAGGGGCTATCGGCCACTACGGCGTCAATGCGGCCTTCCAGCAGGTCCATGAAGGCGAGGTCAATAGTATCGTATTCTTTGAGCGTGGCCCCCTCAATTTTCTGGATTTCAAAGGCTCCGGTGGTGCCGATTTGAGCCCCAGCCACTTTGCCTTTGAGGTCTTCTGGGCCTTTTATGTCCTGATTTTCAATGCGGACGGCTATGAGCTGGCCAGCGTTAAAGTAGGGGTCGGAGAAATCGTATTTCTGTTTGCGCTCATCGGTTATAGTTACGGAGGAGATGATAGCGTCGTATTCTCCGGCTTCAAGGCCAGCGAAGATTCCATCCCAGGCCACGTTCTTGAATTCCACCTCCAGCCCCACCTCTTGAGCTATGGCTTTCATTAGGTCAATATCAAAGCCCACGATTTCCTTGGTTTTCTCGTCTATAAACTCCGCAGGGGGCCAGGTGGCATCGGTGGCTACTACAATTTTCTTAGGAGTTGGTGTTGGCGTAGGTGTTGGAGGCACTGGCGTAGGTGGGATAGGCGTTGGGGTGGGCGTGGGAGCTGGGGTGGCGCATGCGGATAAGATAAGCATTAAAACCATGAGGGGCAAAGCCCAGCGTTTAAAGCCATTCATTTTTCACCTCCTTAGACGGTTTAAAGATATTATAGCGCAATGAGTGAGCATTGGCAAATTAAACTTGAACCGGCGATTTTGCCAGGAGAGCGCAAAAGCGTTATTATATGCTCTTGAAAAACCCTTGCAGGAGGAAGGCCCATGGATCTCTGGGAAACAATTGAAAGAAGACGCAGTGTCAGGGATTTCCTCAGCGAGGATGTGCCGGAAGAAGACGTAAGGAAAATCCTGATGGCAGCTATAAGGGCTCCTTCGGCTGGC